>DATLZR010000068.1 GCA_035573895.1 Blastocatellia bacterium
GACGTTGCCGACCATGGCATTTTCCGACTGAACGAGCGGCGCCCCCGCCGTCACCACGACGCGCTCTTCGAGCTGTCCCACCGTGAGGGTGAAATCAATGCGTGCTTCCTGCCCGACCTGAAGGACGATTCCTTCTCGAACCTCCGTCTTGAATCCGGTGAGCTGAACCGTAATCGCGTAGGTGTCGGCCGGAAGTTGTGTGATCACGTAGTCGCCCTGACTATCGGTCGTCGTCGTTCGCGTCCAGCCCTTGTTCATATTCTGGATCGTGATGTTAGCGCCAGGGACAACAGCGCCGCTTTCATCTCTGATCGTCCCGCGAATAGTGGCGGTGAAACTCTGGGCGCGAGACACACCCATCAGCAGCCAGAGACCGAGCACCAGAGCGAAGAGGAAACTAATGGCCCTGATCGCCCTGCAGAACTGATCTGACGGCTGGGGGTTAAAAGGCTGACTGACACGAGCGGCTAATCGTTTCCAACTCATCGCGGTTTCCCTCCTTAGTTTGTGGTCTGGGGCCCAATGGTGGATCCCACGTTCAGATGCACCTATGCCCTGACTTTGACCGCGTTGAGTGTCGCTCCCGCTGGATCACTATCGCCTTCCACCACGGAGCCGCGCGGATTCTATCACAAATCGGAGTCAAGCGGTAGATTGAAGATGCGAAGTATTATCCCCCCGTCCGCGAGCGCAGTTTCTCTGCGGCCTGGACGCTTCCTCCTGACAGCCAGCCCAAAGCCGTCGCGACTTTCCCATTGCTTTCAACTCCCCGGGGGAGGCGCCTTTTGTTTTCCCTTGACAATGATATGGACAATCTGTATATTGACGGGCGTGCGAAAAAACTTTAAATCTCAAAAAAGGAGATACGTGATATGGTTCTAGCTCAAACCGATACAACAACCATCCTGCTCCTCGTGCTTGTTTTTACAATTCTGGCTGTTGCTTTGATTGTCGCTTTGACACCCTCGAAAGCTTAGGATTGGGGGCGATTCCTGTAGGAGCTGCCGCCCGTTCTGCTATATCGAGCATCAAACGGGCGGCATGATCCTTTACCTCATAAGAAGTGCTGGACTGAGCAGAAGACTATTTCTGTTCGTGAAGGCGTCCACTAATGAGTTTTGCCTTGATGGTTAGGGCGCCTTTGCGCGGAGCCCATACGATGGGCGATGTAATACCTGGAATGGAGCTCTTCTCTCTTCGATTACCCTCGAAGAGGCAGAGGATCTGGTCTTGCCGCATGGTGACTCTGCACGGCGGGTATCATTAAGACCTATCCCGGGCAGTATACGAACTCCAGACCAAGCCTCCTCACCAAACTCTTGGACAGTCCCGATGTAGCTCATCTGGAGCCGGCGGCTGCCACGTCTCCAGCCCATGCACTTCAGCAGTTCACTCCGCAGCCTCGATCCGATCAGCTACTTCCAGTATGCGACTTTGAAATGTCCTCCAGAGCAGCGCAAACGGCGTGTGCGACTGGTATGACTCGCTCGGCTAGACCGAAGACGCGGTGACGATCAAAAAAACGTAGGCATGTCGGAAAAAACGGTGGAAGCGTCGGAATTCGTCCAACTCCTGTTTGAGCTCGGGTGAGATCACCGCTGGCCGTACCTGAGGGATTTCTAAGGCCATCTGGTTGAGCAGCTCTTCATGATAACGGTCGCGGGACGAGCGATTGGCACAGCAAAATAGCCCCGGATGCGCTGGAAGATCTGCTCACACAGTCCATAGAATTATGGATCTCATAGGCCAACGCGATGATCTCAGCTTCGGACGTGGATGTTTCCGCTGCTTTGTGGCGAGCTATTAAGACCCTCGTTTTGTCTTCAAGCGCTCCCCGGGCCAGGGCTAATTCAGCCGCCAGTGCGCGAAGACTGTTGCTGTTGAGCATCATAGATGCAGACCCGTGAGCAAGAATCCACTGGCCTAGCGGCGCTGCTCGATCAATCTCGACCAGGTCCACCGTTCGGTCGAAATGTCGGTCGAGAGCTGCACCGAGCGTGAAAAATTCGACACCCATTGACCCCAAAAGTCCTATATCCACGTCCGAGGTTTCATGGGAAAACCGCCCCGGCATGAGAACCGAGCCGAAGAGATAAAGCTGCCGGATACCGGGAAACGACTGCGCCACGGTGCTCACCGTCCGGGCTCTTTCCAGCACCCGTTGGCGCTCAGCTTCATCGCGCTGGCGGAGCCGTTCGATCCGTCACCGCAGCCGACGCGCTATAGCCTCTAGCATCGGGTCACTTGCCCGAGCAGTCTCTTTTGTTGCTTCCGTGTGACTCATGCCCGTCCGCTAAGAGGGTTGCGGGAAACCAAAGGCCCCGCGGGGTTGGGCCAACGAGAATCCATTTTCGCACACTCAGGCCAGGCCCTCGCCTACGACGCGGGCAGCCAGAGCTCATAGCAGAAACCCGGTTCGGATGAGGAGACTTCGGAGCATGTCGCAAGCAGGCACGGGAAGTCAGCTCTGACGATCATCAAAAAGCCAGAGTTTCACCGTTGCCCCGAACAATGCCTTCCATCGTCGCGTGGCTGATGGCGCCACCGCGCAACGGACAGCGGAATCGAGACAGAGGATGTCCATGTGCGGGCGGACCATGCGAGAGATGGGGAATTAAACGGGATCGGGACTCCTGTCTCTGTCGGCACCAAACCGAGCGGCGATGTATCCATTGAGGATGCCGATGAAGTCCGCCACGAGAGTCGGCCCTTTGAGGGTCGTGAGTAGTTTCCCTTCAACAAAGACCGGCGCTTTTGGTTCTTCGCCGGCGCCGGGGAGGGAGATTCCGATGTCGGCATATCGTGACTCTCCCGGCCCATTGACGACGCACCCCATGACGGCGATGCGAAGCTGCTCGACGCCGGGATACTGTGAGCGCCAGACGGGCATCATCTCCCGGACATACGATTGGATCTGATCGGCCATTTCTTGAAAGAAGGTGCTTGTCGTCCGACCACATCCGGGACAGGCGGCCACCTGAGGAGCGAAGTGGCGGAGACCAAGGGATTGGAGGATTTGTTGGGCCACGCGAACTTCCTCAGCCCGGTCATGACCCGGAGCGGGAGTCAAGCTCACGCGAATGGTATCGCCGATGCCCTGGTGAAGGAGAATTCCCAGGGCTGCTGAGGAGGCCACGATCCCTTTCAAGCCCAGTCCCGCTTCGGTCAAACCAATGTGCAACGGATACTCGCATCGCTCGGCGAGCCGGCGGTTAACTTCCACGACATCGTCCACCTCGGAGGCCTTGGCGCTGAGGATGATCTGGTCGTGGGCCAGACCGTATCGCTCGGCCATCGCCGCCGACTCTAGCGCGCTTTGTATCATCGCCTCCCGAACGACCTCGCGAGCATCAAGTGGTTGGGGTCGGCGCGCGTTCTCATCCATCAGCCGCGTGAGCAGCTCTTGATCGAGCGAACCCCAGTTCACACCGATGCGCACGGGCTTTCCGTACTCGCACGCGATCTCGATCATGCGTCGAAAATTCTCATCGTGGTATTTGCCCGTTCCGACATTTCCCGGATTGATTCGGTACTTCGCCAGTGCCCGGGCGCATTCCTTCACCCGCGCGAGAAGCTGATGACCGTTATAGTGAAAGTCGCCAATGAGAGGGACATCAATTCCCCGCTCCGTCAATCGAGCGACGATCTCGGGGACAGCCCGCGCGGCCTTCTCTGTGTTCACCGTCACACGAACAAGCTCCGCGCCCGTCTGAGCCAGGGCGATGATTTGCTCGACCGTTGCCGAGACATCGGCTGTGTCAGTGTTTGTCATCGCCTGAACGACGACGGGATGGCCGCCGCCGATGGCGACTCGTCCCACTTTGACGGTGACCGACTCTCTCCGACGCATAAAGCAGGAATCACTCTACTGAATGATCGGGATCGAAGCAAGGCACACCGGACTCACTTCGCCGCAGATGCTGAGGACAGGGGGACGATGTCATCTCGACTCCGGGGGAGAATCTGATAACCTCGGGTGAAGGGTCGAAATCCGTCGAACTGCCCTATGACGCCAATAATCGTCACATCCCCCAACGGGGTATTCATCCCGGGGATATTGGTCGTTTCCAGTATCCGAAGCGTCAGGCTTCCCGTCCCATCCGTGATTGTCAGATTGGCGCTCCCCGCGGCGGGAATTGTCCCACTGATTCTCACACCCTCGATCTGCACGAGCAAACCTTCACTCGATTCGCCGATTTGGGAGATGGTTCTTCTGACAGGGCGTACCTCTCCCCGACCGAGAACGACAACGCCGTAGGGGGAAAGAAAGGGAGGAGTAATTGTCGGATTCGTGATATTGAGTTGCACCACACCGTTGAAGAATTCCAGTCGGCCCACCGCCCGCACGCGATCACCGGGGTGGACGGAAACAGTTTGTCCGCTCCGCTCGAACAGGTTAATTCCTCCCGTTTCATCTTGAAGGTAGAGATCGTTGTCCCGCGTGCTGAAGGTATCCGTTCCGACTGTGATGACGCCGGCAACGGCGACGTTGTAATTGAGGAAAGCGGGGTCGAGATCTGACGTTAGCACGCGCACTCGCTCAACGGGAGTGAGACCGGCGAAGTATCCGCCCCGGGCCATCGTCCTCTGGCCCCGGTTGTCGCAGGCCGTCACCGTATATTCAATCCGCGTGCCGTCGGTCTGGCCGGGGATCAGGGCTCGGTAAAGGCGCGTCCCAATGCGCTCCGCCGACAATGAAATCGGCTCCTGGCCATCAATCGAATAGCTCATGGCGGCGGCCGTGACTTCTCCTGAGTCGTCGGCGATGTCGGCGAAAAGAAGCGTGGTTTGACCTGCCGTCGGGACGACCGGCGATGTCCAAACGAGGATTGAAGGGGGAAAGTCAAAACGAACTCCGTCCTCGCCTCCGTCGGTGGAGAATCGGCGCGGCACCAATCGTCCCCCGCTGACCGTGTAGGAGCGCCCATCAGTCTCAATGAGGATGGTGCCATCGGCGACGAGCCCGTGACGGCTCACGTCGCTGCGGCTGGGACCTGGCTCGTTCTGAAAAATGACGGGGATGCGCTCGACGGCGAAATTCCCATCGGGCGGAGACGGTCTTTCTCCGCTCGTTGGAGAGGTGGTGACGAAGCGATCCGTGACTTCAATGGCCGGATGGCCAAAGGTGTTGTCGCGGCCCGCCTGGATGATTCCGACCTCAGCTTTCAGTGTGCGGAGAAAGGTGCCGTTACTACTTGTCCGGCTTCCGTGATGGCTGATCTGGAGAACGTCTACGTCTCCGACTAGCTGGGCAACGGTGGATTCGACGTCTGTCGTATTGAGTCCTCCTCCCGTCAGGTCGCCGGCGAGAAAGAAGTCGAAATCGCCGAACTGGACGAGCAAACCGATAGAAGCGCTGTTATCCGGCTGATCGTTGCGGTCGCGGCGACCGAGGACGTCTACGCTTCCGCCGCTCAGGAGCCGACCGTTGACGACAATGCAGGTCACCACTGCGCCGTCCCCGAGATCGAGGACGGTTCCCGGAGTGATCGTTCGCCGCGCCGCACCGATGGCCCGGAGATAAGCCGAGAAAATGTTCTGATCAGGGGGAGAGAAGGGAAGTATCGCATCCCCGCCATCGTAGGCTATCGAAGGTGGATAAACGGCCGCCACCTCGTCCAAACCCCCGATGTGGTCGCCATCGTAATGGGTGGCCACCATGTAGTCGAGGGCTCTGATCCCCAATCGTTGCATTTCCGGGACGATGACGGATTGACCCATCCCATCACGCCCGCCATCTATGAGGAGAGTCCGTCCCGTCGGCGAGACGATGAGCGTGGCATTCCCCTGACCGATGTCGAGGAAGTAGATGGAGAGGACTGCCTCCGCTCTGCTCGGAGGGTGAGTAAGCAATACGAGCACGCCGACAATAACTCCACCGGCAATGCATCGCCTCCAGGTCATTCTGAGCCCAAGTCCCTTTCCCGGTCGGTTTAAACCTCGCCGGCCTCTCACCTTTCCCTCAAAAAGTAAACTGCATTCGCGTTAACAGAGAAAAGAACGAGCGATCACCGGGCCGGGGGGCTCGTCGCGGATCGGCAAATCGTTCGACATTCAGGTCGAGCATGTACTTGACCGACCGGGTGAGGTACCAGTTCATCCCTGTCGAGAATGTTTCTGCCCGATCACTTTGAAATCCATTGGTGAAGTGAAGATTCGAGTAGCGGAACTTCACCTCCCAGGCGCCGATACCACGCTCGGTTTGGTCCTTATTCCACAGCCCGGAGCGGGGGGCAATCGCTTCATCCTCAGGTTTATATTCCCCGGTGAGGAGGTAGGTCCCCTGCACCATCAGTCCCTTGCCGATCACTCCGGGTAAGTTCGTGTGGTTGAGCCCGAGGCCAGTGCGCTCCTGGTGCGTTTGGACGAATTCGGAACGGAGGGCGAACCCCCTGTAGATGTAGGTGAGTTCCGCATTAGCGCGGAGAAGATGGCCGTTGACCGGGACGGGTTGGAAGAAGGTCGTACTGCGGCTTTCCGTTCGCCCGATGAAGCTCATACCTCCCCGTTGTCGTCCGACGGCAGCAGCACCCCCAAAACTCAGTCCTTGCAGCCTGTGCCCATCTCGGTTCATCCACGGGCGCAGCCGCAGCCGGACGACACCTTCCGGTGTGCTGCTCGTATTCGGAGCAAGAAGCCCCTTGCCATTAAAGGCACCGACCTGATAGGAGAAGATCCCTCCTCCGATGTTTCCCGCCAGTTCCACGCCCGGACTTCTGCTGGGAACCAGGTTATTAACCATCGAGCGTTCGACGAAATCATTGTTTTCGTCGTCCCGTAACTCTTCCTGGGAGAACGGCTCTTTAAATTGGCCAAACTTCAACTGCACCTCCGGACGGATATTGAGGTTGATCCAGCCATCGCGAAGGATCGTCCCGGCGGTATCTGCGAAGTCGGCCTGCACCTTGTATTCGTATTTTTGGTGAATCCGTCCTCCGACGGAGAATCGAGCGCGACGGATGAGGAACGTATTCACGAGGCCCTGTTCATTCTTCTCATAGCCGCGATAATCAAATTGCCCGTAGCCGGAGAAAACCGCTTCGAATGTCCCGCTCGAATTCCGAATGAAGGCATGCCGCTCATTCCATCCAGCAGTCCCCGCCTCCTCGTGAGCGCCCGCGGCCGGTCGTTGGGGCAATCGTTGTTTCGTCATCGGATCGCTTTCCCCGGCCTGTTCCATCGCTGATGCTGATTGACCTTCACGGGAGTGAACCGGCTGCTGCGTTGCCGGGGCGGGTTCTCTCCCCTGCCGTCGCTCCTCAAGAAGCTGACGGAGGAGCCTGTTTTGCTCTTCGAGTTGACGCTGCTGGTTGGCGATCTGTTGTCGGAGGCTCTCGATCATCTCCGTTTGCTGGCGAAGGAGCGAGCGCAGTTCATCCAGTTCCTGGCGATCCACGACAACGGTCCGATCGGAAAGCGCTGGCCCTCTCTCCTGACAGGGCACCGAAGGGGTCACGCACAGGAGGATCCACGCACAAAGGCACCTGCACTTCACTTTCAGCTTAGCCGCTCTCCATTTCTCACGGAGAGCGTCGGCCGTTTGAAACGGGCTCGTGACAAATCCCGTCAGATATCTTTGCCCGATATGGCCGAGAAGAGGAAACCCGGGTGGTTCTTCCCAAAGGGTCCCGCACCGCCTCGGATTAATGTCTGGCATCTTGCGATCCTCCGCTGATAAGGGTTGTGTTCACATTCGGTCACCACGGTCTCGCCGACGATGTCGCATCACAGTCGGGAGCGCGACATTATATCACAGGCCACTTCGTCGCATGACGATATTTCCATCGGTGATCTTCCATCGCGCCCGGGCTCGATCCGGGAGGAGAAATTGTCACAGTATGGGATCGGCGGGGGCTCCGGGCTCGGGATCCGGCGACCGGCTCCGTTCACATCTCCCTCACACATCATGGGACACAAGCAGGAGTCACGATTGTCCTTTCGAAGAGGGAGAGGACGTCGCTCTCATCCTCACCGATTCTCGCGGACAGAAAAATCATGGGAAATCCGTGAAATCTATGGCCTTTATTCGGAGGGGCGACATAGGCGTCACGATAAGTTCGGCCTGCCTCTTGACTCAAGAGGGGAAAATTTCTCCTCTGCCCCGGGTGGGGAGCGAGGGGCTTGGGGAGCCTTGCCGATAACGGGCGGCAAGGCTAAAATGTGGCTTCTCATGAAACGCACGCCGTTTAAAAGGTATTCGGCCGCGGCATGTGGCGGCGTAGCTCAGGTGGCTAGAGCGAGGGATTCATAACCCCTAGGTCGCAGGTTCGAGCCCTGCCGCCGCCACCACACCACCACACGGGGGGAGAAAGTCATTGTGGGTTTGCGTCCCCTGACATTTCAACTGCGCTCCTCGCCGGGGATTGTGGCGTCCAATCGAGTAAAAACAACGTGTTTCGCCTTGATCATCCTCTTTGTTCTCCCTTTGCCCTGGCAAACAGAAAGACGGCGTGATCAGATACGCCGCCTTCTCGGACAAAGCGATGTGGTCGTCGTCGCGCGTGCCACTAAGTACCATCTCGTGATTGACTCGGTGAAGTATCGGAGGGAACGCGAGCGAGAGACGGCCCCGTCGCAGTCCATGCTGGGCGTTGTCTATTACCTCTCAGTCACGGAGACGGTTTATCGGAAACCATCACCAGACGAGCGCGAGGGAATGCCGCTTCATCCGGGCGATCCGGTCGTAGTCTACGTGCCGGGCCCGCTGGCCGATCCGCGTGAGTTCGGCAAGGTCTCGTTGCAGCCTGGTGGAGAGTATCTCCTCTTTCTGAAACGGGCGAAGCTGGATCCCGACGACTTTCGCTACGCCGTCGAGCAGGTGTCCGGAACAGCGATGATGGAATGGCGGGCGTTTCCCGATAGCCGGTTAATCTACTTCACTCCGGTGCGCGATACATTCGCCACATTACTCCTGGAAGGAGCGTGGATGACTTTCCTCGTTGAAACGCGCGCCGTTGCCCAACAGATGCCAGCTCAAAAGTAGCACGTCCTCTGTCGGTCCTTCGCGGGTTACTCCCCGTCTGGAAAAATGCCCGAACGGTTGAAAATTCTCGTCACTGGAGCGACGGGGTTCGTGGGGTCGAATCTCGTCCGGCAATTGGTGGCTCGGGGAGCGACAGTTCGGGTTCTTCACCGGCGATCATCCAATCTTCAGTTGCTGAACGATCTTCCTATCGAATGCGTCATCGGAGATATAACTGACCGGGATTCGGTGATGTATGCGGTCGAGGGTGTGGATGTCATCTATCACGTTGCCGGAGCCGTGAGCTTCTGGCGAGGAGACCGCGCCCGATTGGTCAAAGTCAATGTCCAGGGGACCCGACATGTTGTTCAGGCTGCTCTGCGGCATCGTGTGCGACGGCTCGTCTACACCAGTTCCATAGCAGCGATCGGCTATCGAGATGATGGGCGTCCGGCGGACGAAACGACCACGTATAACTGGGCGCGGTATGGCATCCCCTACATGGAGACGAAATGGGCGGCTGAGCGCGAAGTGCTCGTGGGAGTCGAGCAGGGGCTGGATGCCGTCATCGTCAATCCGGCGGTCATCTTCGGGCCGCGCGATGTCAACTTCCATTCCGGCCGGATGATCCAGTTCATTCAGCAGGGGAAACTTCCCGGTTATCCGCCCGCGCGAATGACCGTGTGCGATATTGACGATGTCGTCGAGGGGCATCTCCGGGCGATGGAACGTGGACGCGCGGGGCATCGCTACATTCTGGGTGGGGAGACGCTTTCGTTCCGCGAAATTTTTCGCACGATCGCTCAGGTGGTGGGCGTTCCGTTTCCCGATCGGGAAATCCCCGTCTCCGTCTATTTTCTCGTGGCGCTCGGCTATGAGCTTGTCGGTTGGCTCGGCGGCCGCCGTCCGGTGATGACCCGCGATATGATCACGGCCATGCGGTGGCAAAGCTGTGGCTATAGCTCGGAGAAAGCCTGCGCGGAACTCGGGTATCGTATCACCCCCTTTCGGGAGACGATTGAAAAGGCTTATCGGTGGTACAAAGAGAACGGGTATCTCTCCTAGAGTGTGGGGTCTGATCGTATCTCTCTTCGATCCCCCCTGTGAGGGATGGACTGAGGCGAGCCGAGGCGGCTGCTTGCTGGATATGGAGGGCGGGCAGTAGAATAGCTCTCTCCGTGACGTGCAATCAGGAGAGCAGTGGTGAATCCGGTCATTGGATCGCTGGAGAAAATTTTTCGTGATGCCGAGATAGCGGCCCGCTCGTCGGAAGCCGTCTTGATCCTGGGGGAGACGGGAGTGGGAAAAGAGGTGCTGGCCCGCTATATCCATGAGCACTCCCGTCGGCGCGACCGTCCCTTTTTCCCCATCAATTGCGCTGCTATTCCCGCGCACTTGCTGGAGAGCGAGCTGTTCGGCTACGAGCGCGGCGCGTTCACCGGAGCCACGCAGAGCCGAAAGGGGTTGCTGGAGCAAGCTGAAGGAGGAACGGTCTTTCTCGATGAGATCACCGAAATCCCGTTGGAAGCGCAGGCTAAGCTACTGCGCACCATCGAGACGTGCGAGCTTATTCCCCTGGGGGGAACAAAGTATCGCACCATTGATGTTCGCTTCATCGCGGCGACGAACTCCGACATTAAGCCCAAGGTCGAGCGCGGCGAGTTCCGGCGTGATCTTTATTATCGGCTCTCGATTTACGTCTACACGATTCCACCTTTGCGGGAACGGCTTCAAGATATTCCGCCGCTTGTGCGCCACTTTCTGGCCGAGGCCGGAGGGTCGGCCCGTCTCTCTCCGGCTGTGCTGGAGCTGTTTTTATGTTATCCCTGGCCGGGCAATGTGCGGGAACTCAAGAACGTGATCAGCTACGCCCTGGCCAGAGCCAACGGACAGACAATCGGGATCGAGCATTTGCCCGAACACATCACGGCCCGGTGTCACCGTCCGGATGTTTTGCTCGGAACCCGCCTGGAAGAAAAAACCGCGTGCTTTGAGGCACACCTTCTCGCGGAAATGATCAAACACTACCCGGACCCCAGGGAAGCTGCCAGCCGGCTGGGCCTGGGCTTACGCACCTTTTACCGCAAGTTGAAGAAGTACGGTCTCACCCTCCGCCGACCATAGCCATTTGAAAGGGCACTGTAACGAAAAAACCACCGCGTCGGCTTTCGCCTGAGAGAAAACTTCTGCCGGGCACTTCCCGAAGCAATCATTGCCCGTGACACCTCTGTCACTCTGAGAGGGCGTCGCCGTGTCATCAGTGTCGCAGCCTAAGTTTCTGAGCCCGGCCGAGACACTGACATGAGCTGACCCCGCGAGGTCGGCGAGCGAGGACAATCCTGTCAGAGAAGGGGCGGGTACCGAAGCGGGGGCGTTATGTTCTTCTCGCCTCTACCTCCAGCTCCCTGAAGAGTTAACTCCCTCGACGATCCTGCTATTTGAACCGTCGGCAGGCGCGGTACGACATTTGCATACCATGATCGTTCCAAACGATCCGTGGTGGTTATGGGCGTTCGACGACAACTTGCCCGCAAGAGAGCCTCGGTCACCGTCCGGACGCTTACGGCCGAGGACATTGACGACGTCATTCGCATTGATGCCCGCGTCACCGGCGACATGAAGCCGGAGTACTGGCGACGGAAGCTGGCTCTCTACCTCTCACAGCAGGATATCGAAGCCATCACGGCGTCGCATTACTTCAGCGGCATTGATCCGCAACTGGCGCGGGTGGCCGAGATCAACGGTCGAGTCGTCGGATTTATCATCGGCGAGATCCGGAGCTGGGAGTTCGGTCAGCCACCCACGGGATGGATCACGGCGCTCACGGTGGATCGTGACGTGCAACGACAGGGGATCGGGCGCCGGTTGCTCGCCGAGGTGCTCGATTACTTTCGAGAGCGGGGAATCACTACCGTGCGCACCATGGTGGAATGGTCGGACGGGAGGATGCTGTCGTTTTTCACGGCGATGGGGTTTGATCGTGGCCCGTTCATCGAGCTGGAGAAGCGCATCGGTGTTTGATTTTTTCGGGAGGAATCTGCGTTATGGAGGGAAACGCCTTCGACTGGAGGGTCATCTGGCTCGGCATTCTCACGCTCGCCCTGATCGCCCACATGATCAAGGACGCGCGGGAATTCAAAAAGATCAAGCGGCTGGAAGAGGAAGTTGCGGCCTTGAAAAAACGGTGACGGCGGGAGTGTGAGAGATTCTCATCGGTGAAGGGCAAGAGGCGATGAGTTGCTTCGCTTCCGAAAGCGACGAGCGTTTTCGCCCGACAGCCAGGGTGAAGTCTGTTCACCAGGGGCGAAGCGTCACCTGTTCTGCGCACCGGTGAGGTGATCTCGCACGGACCACGTCGGAGTACTTTTGCGAGAGGGGAAAAGATGAGCGAAAAGATCAGGTCGTCACGTTCGTCGTTCGAGGGAGTTCTTCTCGCTGGAGTCCTCTTTCTCATCGCGATCGCGGCGATGGTATTGGCCGGGCGGCGATGGTTGCCGCCGCTGGCTTCGGAACATGGAGCCGGCATTGATCGGCTGATGGACTATTTGATGGTCAGCGTGGGGAGTCTCTTTATTCTCGGTCATCTCATCCTGGGGATTTTCATCTGGCGGTTCAGCCGACAGGATCGTGTGACCTATCGCCAGGCCAGCCCCCGCACGGAACGAATGTGGGCGCTCGTACCGGCTCTGGTGATGACGGTAGTGGCCGAAGGGGGCGTGCTCGTGATGGGATTACCCGTGTGGGGGAAGCTCTACGGTCGGGCGGCGCCGCCCGATGCCTTCACCGTCGAGGTTACCGGCGAGCAGTTTGCCTGGAACGTGCGCTATCCCGGACCGGATGGGCGATTCGGTCGAACCGATCCCTCGCTCATCGCGGATGACAATCCGTTGGGGATTGATCGGCGCGATCCGGCAGCGCGGGATGACATCGTTCACCTCGGGGTCGTTCATGTTCCCGTCAACCGACCGGTCCGCGTCCGACTGCGCTCCAAGGACACGTTGCATAGTTTCTTTATCCCTCACTTTCGATTGAAGCAGGACGCCGTGCCGGGAATGACCATCGAGGTGTGGTTTGTTCCCACTCAGGTGGGCGAATATGAAATCGCCTGTGCCGAACTCTGCGGGTTCGGTCATTTCCAGATGAGAGGGCTGTTGCGGGTGCTCTCGCCCGAACAGTTTTCCGAGTGGATGGCCCGCCAGCAGTGATCGCTTGCGAGAAGCGCAGCGGGCCACGGTCCGTGAACGGGCGATGCCCCATGAATCGAACAGATCAAAGGGAAAAAGGAGAACAGAGCAATGGCAGTCGCACGAGCACACGTTGCTGAACCACTTCATGAACCGACGAGTTTTCTTCGCCGTTACATCTTCAGCACCGACCATAAGGTGATCGGCATTCAGTATCTGCTGACGGGCATGGTCATGGCGGTGATTGCCGGAACAATGGCCATGCTCATTCGATTACAGTTGGGATGGCCGACGGCTAAATGGCCTCTT
>DATLZR010000069.1 GCA_035573895.1 Blastocatellia bacterium
GCCGGCATCAATTTCATGGCGCTCAATGCGAGCGGCACAGCCAGGTAACTCAGCGCAATGAGTTTCTTCATAACAGCCCTCCTTTTTCAAATTTTTTAGTTTTGGATCAACACCTTCCATTCCACACTCACGTGACCACGCTTAGCCCTGTGACACATCCGTTTGCCGGAGTGGTTACAGGATCAGCGGGTCAACGATGAAGAACCCCAGGACAATGGACAGCACCACAGGGATGGCTGACAGCAGTTGGCTCAACACGTTGTTACCAAGCGCCTGGAGAATGAACCCAATTGCCAGCAGGTTCGGCAACGCTGCAGCCACAGAGAAGCCCAAGACCGATGTCAAGGCCAGAACCATCACTGATAGCTTCTTCATAACCATCCTCCTTTAATAGTTTGTTTCAAATCGTTCGTTGTCAGCCCAATACTACACGCAATCAAAGAATCTGTCAACGGGAAATTCCGCCGACTCATGCTGCCGCTGCGAAACTAGATAGGAGGCTGAGCAACCCGAAACCGAGGAGCACGGCAGCCGGAAACAGAGGTGAGCCTGGCGGTGTGGCCAGAAGAATGATGAGGATCACTGCCAGATGGGGCAGGACCATCGTCAACGCCAACGGAGCCACCAACATACCGATCAGCGTTAGAAGCTTCTTCATACCATCCTCCTTTTTTCATCAGACTTTTGAGGTGCAACCTGAAACCGGGCCAGATATTACACGAAGCCCGCGAGGTTGTCAAGAAAAAATTATCGTTTTTTAGGAACAAGGTTTTTGACCCAGGCCCTGCGGTGGGTCGGGGGCCCGGCCGGAGGCCGTTCAGGGCCGGTTTGCGACTCACAGGTCGGCGTATTGTCAGGGATCACTCAATGGACCGATTCGCCCCAAATGAGGAACACCCGTTTGTCACCCGTCAAGCGGGCACGCCGGAGGCGTGCTCTCCCGGGCTATCTTCAAGGGGATCGCCCATGTGTCATCGTACACCATGAAGGATGAAAGTGCGTTTGCCGACGCATGAAGGGGGCCAACTGATGAGTAATCCGCTAGGACCTTTCATCCGCTGGGAGATTACTTTCGAGGGAGAGGTTGAAAGGATCTCCTTCGATGAGTCTTGCGAAGGCGCGCCGGACGGCCGGGTGGGCGAAGTAGCGGGCGGCCCTCTGGCAGTCTCGCTTGATCTGGCGCTTCAGGTCCTCCGGGGTGTCGAATCGCCTTTCCGGTCGCAGCCGGTGGAGCACGCGCAGCCGGAGGCGCTCGCCGAGCAGATCGCCCTGCCAGTCGAGCAGGTGAGGTTCGACCATGAGATCACTGTCGCCGCCGAAGGTCGGCCGATAGCCCACGTTGGTTACGCTGCGATGCCACTTTTGCCCGATGCCGACCAGCGTGATGTAGACGCCCACGGCAGGCAGCACGGCGTTTTCGACGTTGAGATTGGCCGTCGGCACGAGCAGCTCATGGCCGCGCCCCTCTCCCTTGACGACGTGGCCGATGAGTTCATAAGGGCGACCGAGCATCCGTCGCGCGAGGTTCACCCGGCCGGCCTTGAGCAATCGGCGGATCATCGTTGCGCTGACCCGATGACCGCGCAGCTTCACTTCCTCGACCTCGATGGCCCTGCGTCCGAGGCGACGGGCCACGTCGCGGGCCAGCTCGATATTGCCTCGCCGCTTGTGACCGAACGCCGCTCCCTTGCCGAGGTACAGCTCGCGCGCATCGAGTTGCCCGAAGATGTAGTGTTCGAGAAAAGTTTCCGCGGGCGTGGCGGCGAGGTCTGATGTGAACGGGAGGATCACCACCTGCTGGATGCCCATCTCGACCATAATCTCGATGCGTTGCTCGAGCGTTTGCAGCAGTGGCGGGGCCGTCTCGGGTCGAAGAACAAGGCGCGGGTGAGGATCAAAGGTGACCACCGTTGGAGTGACGCCGAGGCGCCGGGCCTGCTCGACGACGGTCGTCATGATCCTCTGATGGCCGATGTGCATCCCGTCGAAGACGCCAAAGGTGACGACCGTCGGGCGCATCAGTTCGTCCAGTCCCCATCGGCGGATGAATCGGATCTCTCTCATGGATGCAGCAGAAGATGGCGCCAACCGGCCTTCATCGCGCGTCAGGCCCGCTCCTTCCTGCTACTGGTCAGGTGAACATACCTCATGCGCAGTTCGGTCAATGAGCCGTCGAAAACCTGCTGCTCCTCGCGCGAGAGGTTTCCGTTCGTTTTCTCCCGAAGAACGCCGAGCAGATCAATCATCTGTTTGGCCGCTACGAGATCAATCTGTTTTTGACCCGCTTCGGGATTTTCGACCATCCCCAAGTGCATGGCGGCCGAAGAAACGAGCCCCATGAGGAAATCGAGAAAGAGCGGCGATGTAGCCGGAGGCTCCGCCGGTGCGGCTCGCGTTGCACTTTCGGACGGAGATGGCGTTTCTGAGGGGCGCTGCTCCACCGTGGTCGAGGATTCGTACTGATCGGCAAATTCCGGACGCAGCGTCCCATCGGGATTGAACGGTCGCCGATCCACGACGCGAAAAGCCTGTTCGCGTTCCGTGCTCATCGCTTCTGATCCTCGCTCTGGAAAAGTCTCACGCTCATCATGCTAGCATCGGGGCGCCGGACCAGGCAAGAAGGGGGCCCAAAGCGTCATTCCTCCGAGTCCATCGCGACGTCACAATCTCCCGTTGCGGGCAATTACCCGGCGAGCGCCTTTTAACGGTGCGAGCAACAGCACGCAACAACCGGGCGCTCCCAGGATACAGGCACGTGAAAATCGTGACAGTCACGACTGGAATCTGAAATTGACGATGGGCAATCGTTTCCGTCCCCGGGAGATTGCCGACGTTTGCACCTCAGGGCTAAGACTCGTGCCATGTCGTTCCTCGAAGGCGTGTTTGACGGGTGTGGGCGGGGTCTGTTATAGTCATCCCCACCGGCGAGAGAAGAGAGGGTGAATGGAGCGCGAGCGTTTCTACATCGGCCTGGACCTGAGCGCGACGACTATCAAGTCGGCGATCACCAATGGTCTGGGAGAAATCTACGAGATCACCCAGCAACCTCTCCGAAATGATCCCGGTGCCATTGTCGCGGCGGCTCTGGATGCGGTGAACCGATTGCGCGCACGGGCGCAGGAGCGAGGCTGGGAGATTGCGGCTCTGGGCGCGGGCGTGCCCGGGCTGGTGAATCCTGCGACGCATCGGGTGGAAGTGGCCCCGAACCTCCCGGCGCTGGCCGAGATGGACCTTTATGATGAACTGGTGAAGGCGACGGGATTGCCGGTGGTCTTCGATAATGATGCCAACGTCGCGGCTTACGGCGAGTATACGTGCGGCGTCGCTCAGGGGATGCGCCATCTCATCTACGTGACCCTGGGTACGGGAATCGGCGCGGGACTGATCATCGAAGGGAAGATTTATCGGGGCGCTCTCGGATTTGCCGGAGAGTTCGGGCATACGACGGTTGATCCCGATGGTCTGGCCTGCGTCTGTGGGAACCACGGCTGTTTGGAGACGATCGCCTCGGGGCCCAATCTCGTGCGGCGGACTCGCGAACGCCTCTTCCGCGATCGGAGTTCCTCGCTGTCGCGGCTGGCGTCGCCGGACAAAGGAGAGCTGACGCCGGAGAGAATCGCCGCCGAAGCCGTCAACGGAGATGACTTCGCCCTGATGATGATCGAACAAACGGGGCGGTGGATCGGCATTGCTGTGGCCAACGTCATCAATCTCCTCAATCTCGATATGGTTGTCCTGGGCGGAGGCGTGATGGTGGCCGGCGATCTGCTGCTGAATCCGATCATCGAAACCGTGCGGCGTCGCGCCTTCGGCATCATGGCCACGCACTGCCGGATCGTCGCCGCGCTTCTGGGAGGTCAAGCGGGGGTCATCGGCGGCGCTATGCTGGCCCGTGATACCTTCGCCGGAGCTTCACCCGCATGAAGACCACGGCCTCTCGCGGCACCACTTTCACGATGAAAGAAGTTATCGTCAGATGACCGCACCGCAACACATCCGGAACTTTTCCATCATCGCCCATATTGATCACGGGAAGTCAACGCTGGCCGACCGCCTGCTGGAATTAACCGGGGCTCTCAGTCAACGGGAGATGACCGAGCAGGTTCTCGACGCCATGGATCTGGAGCGCGAGCGCGGCATCACCATCAAGATGCATGCCGTGCGCCTGGAATACACGGCCCCCGACGGACAGAGCTACATTCTCAACCTGATTGATACGCCCGGACATGTGGACTTCTCCTACGAAGTCTCGCGCAGCCTGGCCGCTTGCGAGGGAGCCTTGCTCGTGGTGGATGCGTCGCAGGGGGTGGAAGCGCAAACCGTGGCCAACGCCTACCTCGCCATCGAGCACAATCTCGAACTGATCCCGGTGATCAACAAGATTGATCTGCCCGGAGCCGAACCGGACAAGGTCAAGGAGCAGATTGAAACCATCATCGGGCTCGATGCCAGCGAGGCGCTGCTGGCGAGCGCCAAACTGGGCATCGGCGTGAACGAGATTCTTCAGGCGATTATCGAGCGCATTCCGCCGCCGCAGGGCGATCCGGAGGCCCCGCTCAAGGCGCTCATCTTCGATTCCTGGTTTGATCCCTATCGGGGCGTCGTGGTGATGGTTCGGGTGATGGAGGGACGGCTTCAACCGGGGATGAGGATTCGCCTGATGTCAAATAATCGTGAGTATGAGGTCGAAGCTCTGGGCGTCCTGACGCCCAAACCGCGCTCGATTGATGAGCTGTCGGTGGGCGAGGTCGGCTACGTCATCGCCAACATCAAGACGATCTCCGACGTGAAAATCGGCGATACGATCACTGACGCGAAACGTCCAACGGCTCATCCCTTCCCGGGATTTCAGGAGATCAAGCCGATGGTCTTCGCCGGACTCTATCCGGTCGAGAGCGGCAATTACGAAGACCTCCGCGACGCCCTGGAGAAGCTCCGGCTCAACGACTCCTCGTTCCATTTTGAACCGGAGACATCGGCGGCGCTCGGCTTTGGATTTCGCTGCGGATTCCTCGGATTGCTCCACATGGAGATTGTGCAGGAGCGCCTGGAGCGGGAATTTCACCTCGAGCTGATCACCACGGCGCCGAGCGTGCGCTATCGCGTGCGGACGCGCACGGGCGAGATCATCGAGGTGGAAAACCCATCCAAACTGCCCGACCCGGCCACGATCGCGGCCATCGAGGAACCGATCATCGAGGCCATGATCTTCACCAACGCCGAGTATGTGGGCCCGATTCTGGGTTTGCTCGAAGAAAAGCGCGGCGTGCAGAAGCGATTCGAATACATCACGCCGACCCGGGTGCTTCTCACCTACGAGCTGCCTCTGGCGGAGATCGTGCTCGATTTCTATGATCGGTTGAAGTCGCTCTCGCGCGGCTATGCCTCGCTCGACTATCGTCTGGCGGGCTATCGGGAGGCCGATCTCGTCAAGCTCGATATTCTGGTGGCCGGCGAGCCGGTGGATGCACTCTCGATCATCGTCCATCGGGAGAGCGCCTATCGGCGGGGCAAAGCGATCGTGGAGAAGATGCGCGAGCTGATTCCCCGGCAGCTTTTCGACGTGCCGATCCAGGCGGCCATCGGAAGCCGCGTCATCGCCCGCGAAACTATTCGCGCCATCGGCAAAAACGTCCTCGCCAAATGCTACGGCGGCGATGTCACTCGTAAACGCAAGTTGCTGGAGAAGCAAAAAGAAGGAAAGAAGCGGCTGAAAAAAATCGGTCGCGTCGAGATCCCTCAAGAAGTTTTCCTTTCGGTTTTGCGCGTCACCCCCTCGGCCAAGGAGTAGCGCAGACTTTCCAGTCTGCGAAAAAACGCAGGCTCGAAAGCCTGCGCTACGTATGCGAATGTAGCGCAGACTTTCCAGTCTGCGAAACGCAGGCTCGAAAGCCTGCGCTACAAGAACAACCGCAGGCTGGAAAGCCTGCGCCACTGCGCGCCTCACGGAGAGGCGAACGCTTCGGCGTGCTCGATCTCCAGATCGGTCAGATCACATTCGGCGCCGCTTTGCCACTCGCCGCCGAGAGCGCCGCAGCGCGGACACTCGCCGAGGATCTCCCGACTCCGGTAGACGGTC
>DATLZR010000070.1 GCA_035573895.1 Blastocatellia bacterium
CGCAGGATGCCATACGCGTTCTCGGCTGGACACGAATCCCCGGCGAGCTTCTCGTGGCCATAGCGCCGGGACAGAAGGTGCTTCCGCATCAAGCCACCGAAGTCCGACTGGCTCGACTCTCGCTGGCGACGCGAGCGCTTCGCGAGATTCGTCGCTTCCCCTCGGCGTATTTCTCCAACGGTGAACTCTCGCCGGATCGTCGTCAGATCGCCCTTGCCTTACGCGAGGACGGGAGAGATAATATCGCCGTCGTTTCGCTTGACAGAGGTCACATGCGGATGATAACGACCAATAGCGATGGAAGGACCTACTTTTCCGTTCTGTGCTGGTCGCCAGACGGACGCAGCCTCTGTTTCGGCAAACAGGTGAAGTGGAGTTCCATTGCGATGATTTCGAAGTTTCGTTGAATACCCTAACCGAGGAGGACCAACGATGGCACGGGCGAAGAAAACGATCCGATTGAAAATCCCGGTGGTGAAGAAACGGTCGGAGATGACGCCCCCTCCCCCACGACCTCGCCGGTGGGAAGAGGAAGAGGGGTTCACGGTCCGCGAGCTGGAAACGGAGGAGTTTCGCACCTACGAACTGGTCCGCGAACTGCTGGCGTCGTTTGAACAGGCGGCGCTGTTTCACTACCTCAGCGGTCGAACGCCGAAGCAGCGTGCCCGGCGGGCCGACCGGATCAAAAAACATATCGTGGCCTTTCTCAAAGAGGAAATCGGGGCTCGCGGCGAAGGAGATTGGTGCCCGGACGGATGGTGCGTCGTCAATGGGGGATGCGTTCCCCCGCCCTGCATCGAAACCTGAAAGAGGCGGAGGCTCAGGTCCGATTCTTCCACGTCACAAGAACCTGCTCAACACGGATAGAGTGATGAGGGTCTCCTTGACCGTGCTAGCTCCCGAGGGAAATGCCACAGCGGTATGGATGAGAGAGTAGAGCGGATTCTGAGTCTGCTTCGAGAGCTTGAGTGGGGGCTGGCGCGACTCCAGCAGGAAACGTGCTCTCGAAAGGGACGGGAGGGGACCGGCAGGGAAAGTTTTCCTGAGCGGGTGTCGCACCTGCTGGACGAGATTCGTCAGGATGAGGTGGTGCGCATCCGCGAGGCGTTGCACCAGCTCGAACCCGCTCTTCAGCATGCGCGGTTGGGGCGCGTGGCGGGCGAGCTGGCGGAGTTGTACTTTCGTCGTCCTCGCTCGGCGGACTTTCTGGATGCGGCTCTCGACCTTTTGATAAAAGAGACGCGTTCGGAACGGGCGGCCATTGTCCTCTGTCAGGGAAAGGGCGTCGTAGAAGTCGTCGCCGCTCGCAACTTCCAGAGCCGTAATCTCGAAGCCGACGAGTATGCCCTCAGTCGCAGCGTGCTCAACCGTGCCCTTTCAAAGGCGGAAGTCGTGCTCCTGAGCGATGCTCAGGCCGATCCCACGTACTCCCAGGAGACGAGCATCATTCGCCGCCGGGTGCGCTCGGTGCTGGTAGCTCCTTTTCGCATCGGAACGGTGACGCTCGGTGCCATCTACCTGGAGAATAACTCGGTGGCGGCTCTCTATACAGCCGAGGATCGGGAATTCTTCCGGGGACTCGGTCAGATCATGGCCGTTTTTCTTGATGCCTCGGATCGGCTTCAGTCAGCGCTTCAGGCGCGAGATGAGCTGTCCCACACGATTCTGACCGATCCTCAGAACAATGAGATCATCGGCGTGAGCCCGCACATCACCATGATCCGTCGCCTCATCGCACAGGTCGCGCCTTCGAGCGAGACCGTGCTCATCGAAGGCGAATCGGGAACCGGCAAGGAGCTGGTCGCCCGCGCTCTTCATGCTCAGAGTCCCCGGCGACTCAAACCCTTCGTCAGCGTGAACTGCGCGACCATCGCCGAAGAGCTGGCCGAATCCGAATTATTCGGCCATGAACGCGGGGCCTTCACCCACGCCATCGAGCGACGCATCGGCCGATTCGAACTGGCCGATGGAGGCACGCTCTTTCTCGATGAAGTCGGAGAACTTCCGCTATCGGTTCAGGCGAAGTTACTGCGCGTGCTGGAAACCCGCGAGTTCGAGCGACTGGGAGGGATGAAAACCATCAGCGTGGACGTGCGCGTCATCGCTGCCACCAGCCGTGTCCTCACCGAGATGGTGAGCCAGGGAAAGTTCCTCGATGCCCTTTACTTTCGGCTCAACGTTGTCCCCATCCGCCTCCGTCCACTGCGCGAGCGACGAGAGGATATTCCCCTGCTGGCCGAGCATTTTCTCAATAAATTTGCCGCCGAGGTCGGTCGCCCCGGGATACGCTTCCATCCCGATGCGCTGGCGGCGCTGCAACAGTATTCGTTTCCCGGTAACGTGCGAGAGCTTATCAATCTGATCAAACGGCAGGTCCTGCTGACCCCCGGCGATGAAATTCACCTCTATGATCTACCGGAGGAGATCACCGGTCGGCCCCGCCCCATCTTCCTGCTGGAGAAGGACCCCTTCCGTCATATCCTTCGCGCGCCTCTTCGTCACAAAGCGGACCTCGAAGAGCGTCGGGCGGAGATCTACCGCATCGCCCAACGGTATGTCAGTTTCCTCGAGCAAGAGTTAATCAAATCGGCTCTCGAACGCACCGGCGGCAACATCGCAGAAGCAGCCCGGTTGACCGGACTGCATCGCTCGTTCTTCTATCGCAAGATGCCCGCCGCCAGGGATCACTCCCCTCCTCCCGACGGATCCTCCCAGATGAACTCTCAATGAAACGCCCTGAGAAGCAGCCACTTCGATGCGAGCGGGTCGTGGAAGAGGAACTTTTTGACAAGCTCCCGGCAACGTGATAGAGTAGCCGCCGATGACATGTGGAGGGAAAGCCGATGAGCATCAGGCCCGAACTTCTTGAGATTCTCGCCTGCCCCGCCTGTGTGAGAACGGAAAACGAGCGAGCCAGGGTCATCCTCACGGCTGACGGCCAGGGACTGAAATGCCCCATCTGCCATCGCGTCTATCCCATTCGAGACGGAATTCCGGTCATGCTCATTGACGAAGCGAAGGTGGAACATGATGAGAGAACGAGCGACAGCTGATGCGCCTGTGGGGTGGGAAAAAATCCATCGCGTTCTGCTCGTCCGGTTGCGTTCGATTGGAGATACGGTGTTGATGACGCCCTGTCTGGTCGCGCTCAAACAGTGGCGTCCGACGCTCCATCTGGCGGTGGTGAGCGAGCGGCTGGCGGCTCCCGTGCTCGAAGATCATCCGGCCGTGGACGAGGTGATCGTCCTCGACCGCCAGATGAATCAGCTCCGAGATACCGTCGAGCGGCTGCGCGTCATCTCCACCCTGCGACGCCAATCTTATGATCTGGCCGTCAATCTTCACGGCGGACCAACGGCGATGGTGCTCACCTATCTCAGCGGAGCACCCGAGCGCCTGGGCTATCGCGGCTATCGCCATGGGTGGATGCTGACGCGCCGGGCTCCCAATCCCGATGTCATCTGGGGAAAGCGACCGATCCATTCCGTCGAACAGCAGATCGGCTTGCTGAAATGGGCGGGCCTTCCCATCCCGACAATCCCCCCGACCTCGTTACGCGTGAGCGAGCAGGCCCTTCAGAGCGCCCGCCGCCGATTACGTCATCAGGGGATACGAGGGCCATTCGCGCTCATTCATCCGGCGGCCACCGAGGAGAGCAAGCGGTGGTCGTCGCACAAGTTCGCTCAGGTGATCAAGCATCTCGCCCGCTGCTACGATCTCCCCTCGGTCGTCATCGTGGCGCGTCATGAGGCGCATCTGGCCGAAAACATCAAAGGGTTCGCCGCTTCCGCCGTTCACACCATGAGCGATCTGAACCTCAAGGAGGTGATCGCGCTCGCCGCGCAGGCCAGCCTCTTCATCGGCAACGACAGCGGACCGGCTCATATTGCAGCGGCCATGAGGTGTCCCACCATCGTCATCTTCGGATCATCGGATCCCGATGTGTGGCGGCCCTGGGGGCCAACCCCTCATGTCGTGGTACACGTCACCTCCGATCCCCTGGGCGTTCGGCTCCCTCCCGCCGAACGCATCAAGCACGTTCGCGTCGAGCATGTCATCGAGGCCGTTGACCGCCTGCTGACCACGATCTCCGTTCGAGACCCCGCCGAGGCGGAGGCCGTCGGGGAAGTCGCTCAGCACGTGGCATCACGGGGATGACCATGACCACCTTCACTCACGGACTCAGTTACGATCGAGCGGAGAGAATCATCGGTGGGTTCCAGGGGCGACGCCTGCTCGTACTTGGCGACCTGATGCTCGACGAATACGTCTGGGGAAAAGCCCGACGCATCTCTCCGGAAGCGCCCGTGCCGGTGGTTGAAGTCGAACGAGAGTCGCTGCGGCTGGGGGGCGCCGGGAACGTTGCCAGTAATCTCGTCAGCTTGAACGCGGAAGCTATCGTCGTCGGCGTCATCGGTGAGGATGCGACTGCCGAGCGGTTGATCGAAGAACTTCGGTCGCTCCGGATCGGCACCTCCGGCCTCGTCCGCGATGCCGATCGTCCCACCACTCTCAAGACGCGAATCATCGCCCACCACCAACAGATCGTTCGCGCCGATCGGGAAAGCCGTGCGCCGGTGAGCGAGGAGATCGCCCATCAGATCATTCGCCGATTCCGGGATCACCTGGATTCGGTGGACGGCGTGATCATCTCCGATTACGAAAAGGGAGCTGTCACGCCGCTCATCCTAGGCACTATTCTGCCTGAGGCTGAACGCCTCGGCGTGCCGGTTTTCCTCGATCCCAAGATTCGGAATTTCCCCTTCTATTCGCCGGTGACGGTTCTCAAGCCCAATCAACGGGAGGCCGAGCACATCACGGGGATCGAGCTGGTTGATGAGGAAGCGGTCATCGCGAGCGGCCGACGAATGATGGAACGAGTTCGCTGCGATTACCTCCTGCTCACACGAGGAGAAAAAGGGATGACGCTCTTCTCGCACGATGGCAACGTCCACCACATTCCCACCGTTGCCCGCGAGGTGTTCGATGTGACCGGGGCGGGAGATACCGTCATGGCTGTTCTCGGCGTTTCCTTCGTCAGCGGAGCATCGGCTCTGGAGGCCGCCGTTCTGGCCAATTATGCCGCCAGCGTCGTCATCGCCAAAATCGGTACGGCCACCGTTACTCCGGCGGAGTTGCGACAGGCTCTGGCGGCCGATGTCCTTCCCCTCTCCTCATCGCCGCTCGCCGGCGAGTGAAACCGTTGCCCGGATCCTGAGCAAGGGAAACATTTCGGCCAGGAGAAACTGACAACTGTACCTGCCCGCCAGGGCGGTGCTCGGTCAGTCTTCGTCACGGGAAGCAATCACCCACAGGGGTATATCACAGCGGCGATGAAAGCCACAAGCTCACCGGCGGATGCTGTGGGTGAGCACAACGACTTCAGTTTGGTTACAACCCGGGTAAGCAAAAGGAGCGAGTCGGGGCCCCGAAGGTCAGGGGCCCCAAGATCGCTCCTTTCCCCCCATCCCACACGAGCGACTTCCGTTGCGAGATGATCACGCGAGGAGCATCGGCGGTCAATGCTTGCCCGGATCGAGCGGAACACCTTTGCGCTGGGCGGTAATGTAGGCCTCCAGCGCCAGCATCCGCGGGTCATCGAGCGCGAGGGGCTTGCCCTTCATCGGATTCTCGATGCACCAGTTGATCATGTCGCGCAGCGCCGCCACCTTCTTCAATTGCGTCTGGAATTTGGGATAGGTCTCCGGGTGAGTATTGGAGGCATCGGGGTGGCACATGTCGCAGGAAATGCCGATTGTACCGCCGAGCGCCTTCCAGTCGTGGAAGAGTTTGTTCCCCTCCTCGATGATGCGCTTTTGTTCTCGCTCCCAGGTGAGGCGGTCGCGCTCGGTCCACTTGGACACCTGCTTGGCCTGCTGTTGAGCATAAACGGCCATCATCTGCTGAGCCACCGCACGAGCGCGCTCGGGCGGCAGAATCTCGCCCTCACGAACGCCCGCGATCTCCATCTGCGTCTCACCATCGCACAGTTGGACGACGAGAGTGTCCCCTGAGCTTTTGGCCGGAGGATGTTTCACGGTTTCTGCCTGCTGGCCCAGGACAGTTCCCACCCACAGTGATCCGCTCGACAGTAGGGGCCGGTGCTCGGAGAGAGCGACCGACACTCCACCGACGACAACCACGAGAGCAATCAGTTTCAGGTATCGTGTCCGCATCGTATCCTCCTTCGATCAGTAAGATGGGAAAACCGGAGCCGGTGGAACGGCTTCCTTGCCCCAGGATTCGAGATAGGCTTTGGCCACCGTGATGGGATTGCGGCTCCACAGATTGTAGTGCTTGTTGACATAGCCGCCGGGCAACACGTCAACGGTTCCATCGCCCGTTCCATCGGCTTCATCAAAGGGATCGGCGCGATCCATCTGGACGGTGAGCTTGGGCAATCCCTCGGGCGCGTAAGGCCAGGGCCAGGCCGTCGAGAGCATCCCGTGGAAGTGAATATTGCGAATGCGATTGGTGAGCATCTGGTGCGTGTGTCCGTGAATGACGGTCACCGACCGATAGGGGAAGAGCATCGCTTGGACCAGTTCGGCATCTTCCGTCCAGAAGTTCCAGGGCCGATAGTACTTGTACAGCGGCGAGTGCGAGAAGATGACAATCGGCGTCGTCTTGGGCACTTTGGCCAGGTCCTGCTTGAGCCACTCGCGCCCGGCCTCGCCTACCTCGAAGCGGCTTTGAATCGGATTGTCCAGACCGGCGACGGTCAACATGCGCTCCATCGGCGTCATCTTCCGTTCCGTCCAGAAGTCTTTCTCGTTGACGCTCATGAGCACGATGAAGTGAACGCCCTTGTGATCGAAGGAATAGTTGGGCGGACCGAACAGTTCCTGCCACTTCTCCCCCATATCGAGGAACCAATCGTGCTCGCCGACCATCATCTTCACCGGAGCCTTCAGCTCGCTCAGAATCTGCTTGCCGAGTTCGAGTTCTTTGGGCTGACCGAGTTGCGCCAGGTCTCCTCCGAACAAGACGAAGTCGGGTTGAGGATCCAGAGCGTTGACATCCTGAACAGCGCGCATGGCCGCTTTGACGAATCGTTCGTTCAGCGTGCGCTCATACAGATGCGTATCCGAAATATAGGCGAAGCGAAAGAGCGGCTTCTCCTGCGGATTAGCGCGAACGACATCCACCAGTTGGAAGGAATGGGGTGGCATGGCGGTTTTGGCCGTTGCGACGGCTGCCGCCATGCTGGCGACTTTCAGAAACTCCCGACGATCCAGTTGCTTGACCGCCTGGAAGAACTCCGCGCGTTCTCGACGATATTGTTCTTCTCGTTTTTTCCATTTCAGTGGCCACATAATCGCCTCCCTGTTGTTACCGGTTATTCGTTACTGGTGATTGGCGAGCGCTCAACGCCGAATGACCAGTAACCAATGACGAAAGTTTTTCCTCGCCGCGCGCGAGTCGTCGCACGCGGTCGCTCGTCAGAGTTTTGAGAAACTCTTCGAGATCGCTCATCTCCTGCTCGGTCAGATTGAGAGGGATGATCCCTCCATCGAGGTTGGGATTCGGTTCACCCCCCTTGTTGTAGAATTCGATCACCTCGCGGAGCGTCTTCAAACTGCCGTCGTGCATGTAAGGGGCCGTCAGCTCGATGTCGCGGAGAGTGGAGGTTTTGAACGCCCCCAGGTCCTTGGGCTGTCGAGTCACCAGAAACCGACCGAGTTCGGAGAATCCTTCGCTGAGCGCCAGCTTATCAATGGCCGCCTGCGTCAACGTGCCCGCCTGCGCCATGCTCTGAATCTGCCGGGCCAGCGTCTCGAAGTTTTTCGTCGCCTTCATCCCGATACCGATATTGTGATACTTGAAGTCGGTGAAAAACGGCGACGAGGCGTTGAACTCATGACAGGTGATGCAACGAGCCTTTCCCTGAAAGAGCGCCCAGCCCCGCTGAGCCGCTTCGCTGATGGCCGTTTTATCTCCGGCGATGAAGCGATCGAAAGGAGAATCCCCGGACAACTGCGTTCGCTCGAACGCCGCAATCGCCCGAGCGATATTATCAATGGTCACCGGATCGCGCCCGCCAAAAACCTGCTGGAATCGCCTCACGTAGTCGGGGATTTGTTTGATCTTAGCGACAACCGCTTCATGCGAGGGCATGGCCATCTCGACCGGATTGATCAACGGCTGCTTGGCCTGCTCTTCCAGGCTCGGCGCACGCCCGTCCCAGAACTGCTCGACGTTGAACATCGCATTGAGAATCGTAGGAGCATTGCGTGCGCCTTTCTTTCCCTGAACGCCTTCGGAGACGGGTTTGCCATCGGTGAAGGCAAACTTGGGATCATGACAGGTCGCACAACTGACCGTATTGTCCACCGACAGGCGGGGATCGAAATAGAGATCCTTCCCTAAGGCCACCTTCGCCTCCGTCAACGGATTGTCCTTGGGGATCATAGCCTCCCACAGATCCGCCGGGATTCCCCGCGGGAGGGGAGGGACGTACTGGTGAGCCTGTCCCCAGGCCAGAGGAAGGCCGACGGACGCGCGGCGGTCTTCGCCCGCCGGAGCGAAAAAGAAGATTAAGGCAACACCTCCCATGAAAACCCAACACGTTGCGCGTCGCAGTGCGTATGTTGTCACGTTACCACCTCCTGTTGTCGGCACCTCGTGTGCTCCTCCCATAATCCCCATAACAACTGGAGGGCCAACTTTATTCCCAATCTGGCGAAAATTTTTCGCCTGAGGAATAATTTTCCCGTTTTGTTGTTTATATCAAAAGGGGTGAGGCGAGCGGCTGACCATCGTGGATGAGCGGCAGTGGAAAGCCTTTGAGCAAGCAGCCTTGGAGCACCTGGAGGCGCTCTACGGCTATGCTCGCTCGCTGGTGCGGAATCCGACGGAGGCGGAGGATTTAGTGCAGGAAACCTATCTGCGCAGTGTGAAGGCCGCGCGGGAGAATCTCCCGGCGGGGAATCTTAAGGCCTGGCTTTTCACCATCTTGCGCCATCTGTGGATTAACCGGTGGCGGCAGCAGGCGCATGGCCCTGATTTTGTGCCCCTGGAGTGCGTGGATCCGGCCGCCGATGAGCTGAGCGATGAATGGCAGCGTCCGGATGTCCTGCTGGAACAACATCTGTTGCGCGATCAAATTCGCACCGCCATCGAGAACCTCGACGATGGCTTCCGCGAAGTGATTGTGCTCCGCTACATTGAGGGATTCAGCTACAGTCAGATCGCCCAGATTCTCGGCTGTCCCGCCGGCACGGTGATGTCTCGTTTGAGCCGGGCGCGGGCCGAACTGCGCCGACAGTTACAACACGCACGAGAGCCCAGGAGGAAGATGGTGCCGTGACCATGCATGTCACAGATCAGATCGTGCTCTATCTGGATGATGAGCTTCAGGGGGAAGAGCGCGCCCTGTTCGAGGCACATCTGGCCGTATGCTCGTCCTGTCGCATGGCGCTGGAGGAAGAACGCCGTCTCATCGCCGTGGTGCGTCAGGCGCGACCCCTCTATCCCCTGCCCCCGACTCTGCCCGCGCGACTGGCCCAGGTCCTGCGGCAGGCTGCTTCCGGCCCTTCCGTCAACCGCTGGCGTATCCTTCGCCCCTGGCTCGCCGCCGCGGCCGTCGTGCTGGCAGCCGTCGCCATCCCGCTTGTCTGGCGGGCAACTCACGCGCCCTTCCCGGGGCCTTCAGAAGTCGCTCAGGTTGCCGTTCAGACCCACCAACGCTATGTCCGGGGTCAACTCCCACTGGAGATTCAAAGCCATTCGCCCGAGGAAGTCTCCCGCTGGTTTGAGAACAAAGTCCCGTTCAACCTCAAACTGCCGAACTATCCCGAATCTCCCGGCCAGCCCAAGCCCTACGAACTGCAAGGGGCACGCCTCATCAGCTTTCACGACGATTATGCCGCTTACATCTGCTACCAGCTTCAGGGGCGTCCCATTTCGCTGCTGGTGACCTCGGCGACGACGGCTCGGCCTGCTGGCGGGCAGATCATTCGCTGGGGAGGGCTAGATTTTCACTTCGATGCCCTCAACGGCTGGAAGGTCCTCACCTGGACCGATCAGGGATTGACCTACGCTCTCGTCTCCGATTTTGAAGAGCGCGGTCAGGCTTCCTGCATCGTTTGCCATCCGGGACCTCAGGACCGCCCCATGTTTGAAGGACTCAAGCTAAGGTAACCATCTGGACCGGAGCCTTCGCTTCTCTGTGCGCCCAGGAAAGAGAACATTTCCCTCATCACTTCACCGCCACACGGATCGTCTCACTTCTGGTGAGCCCCGGCGTGTTCATTCAGGATGGACGCAAGGCTCCACAGGCTCGTAACCCAAAAAGTTCCTGAGAGACTCCAGGCGAGGCTGAAAAACAGAGGCGTCCACGCCGGTGGGGGAGCCTTCGGCCACATCGAGGCGAACCCGATCGGCGCTGGATTTCCCTTGGGACACCGATGCCTTGAACGGGCGTTCTCGGGGAGGATGATCGGGGTTTCGCTTGGTTATTTTCCGTCGCCGCTGGCAAAGGCGACACGACATCCGGGAAGAGAAGCCTCCCATCCCACCTCGTGTGATGAGAGGCCTGGAAATCAAACGCCCGTTTCTGGTCGTTTCAGCCGCGACCGACTGCGTTACTTCCGGCCCTTTTTAGCAGCCCGCTTCTTTGTTGCTCCCTTCTTCGCGGCTTTGGCTTTCGGAGCCTTCTTCGCCGCTTTCTTAGCGGGTTTGGCCTTCTTGGCAGCGCGAGCAGGAGCTTTCTTCTTGGCCGGTTTGGCCGCCTTCTTGGCGGCAGGCTTAGCCTTCTTCTTGGCCGGAGCCTTGGCCGGAGCCGGTTTCGGAGCAGCTTCAGCCGCTGGCGGTGGAGGTGCTGCTTCAGCCGGAGCGCCCGTTGGTGCTTCCGGGCCTGGATAGGTTCCCAATTCTTGTGTCATCGGTTGTCATCCTCCTTGCGTGAAATTTATGTCAGTCGGAGAGCGCCCTGATCACAGGCACATTACCGCTGACGATCAATGTTTGAAGTGTCGTACTCCTGTGAAAACCATCGCCAGCCCGTGTTCATTGGCCGCCGCAATCACTTCGGCATCGCGGATCGAGCCGCCGGGCTGAATCACCGCCCGGACGCCATGCCGGGCGGCTTCATCAATTCCATCGCGGAAGGGAAAGAAAGCATCCGACGCGAGAACCGTTCCTTCCAGCGGAAGAAGCGCTTTCATCGCCCCCAGCTTCACCGAATCAACTCGGCTCATCTGTCCGGCGCCGACGGCCACAAGTTGATTCGGCCGCGCGTAGACGATGGCGTTAGATTTGACATGCTTGCAGATGGTCCAGGCAAAGAGCAGGGCCTCGTACTCTTCGTCGCTGGGAGCGCGCTCGGTCACCACCCGGAGCTGATCGGGTTTCAGGGTGATTTCATCTCGCGTCTGGAGCAGAACTCCCCCCCGGATGCGCTTGAGATCGTACCGAGCAGCATCGGCAGCGGTGCCCGACGAGGCAACCATCTCCATCACTCGCAGATTTTTCTTCCGCGAGAAAATCGAGAGAGCCTCCGGATCATATCCGGGAGCAATGATCGCTTCCAGGAAAATCTCGCTCATGGCTTCGGCCGCCGGGCCGTCAACCGGACGATTCACACCAACGATTCCACCGAAGGCGGAAACCGGGTCCGTGGCCAGTGCCTGGCGGAACGCCTCGGCGACCGTGCCGGCTCGCGCGGCACCGCAGGGATTAGTGTGCTTGATGATCACGCAGGCCGGCTCGCTGAAGTCGGAGACCAAACTCCATGCCGCATCGAGATCGAGAAAATTGTTGAAGGACAATTCCTTCCCCTGGAGCTGTCGGGCGGCGGCCACGCCGGGTTCATCCCCACCGAGGCGGTAGAGCGCGGCCTGTTGATGGGGATTCTCGCCGTACCGAAGCGGTTGCTGCCGCGTGAGCGTGATGGTGAGGCGTGGAGGCAACGGCTCATGAGAGGTCAAAACGATCTCCTCTCGCTCGACGCGTAATCGGCTGGCGAAGAAATCGGCGATGAAACTGTCGTAAGCGGCTGTGTGAGCGAAGGCTTTCTGTGCCAATCGAAATGTCGTGGCCAGGCTCAGGCTTCCGTGGGATTGCGCGAGTTCAGCACTGATGGCCGGGTAATCGGCCGGATCCACGACCACAGCCACGTCGGGGAAGTTTTTAGCTGCCGCGCGGATCATCGCGGGCCCGCCGATGTCAATGTTTTCCAGCACCTCCGTGACGGTTACATCGTCTCGATTCACCGTAGCCGCGAAGGGATAGAGATTGACGACCACCAGATCAATGAAGGGGATTCCATGAATTGACGCCTGATGCTGATGCTCGCTGTCGCCGCGAACGGCGAGAATGCCGCCATGAATCATCGGATGAAGCGTCTTGACGCGCCCGCCGAAAATTTCCGGCACTCCGGTCACCTCTGAAACATCTCGCACCACGAGTCCCGCCTCACGCAGTGCACGAGCCGTTCCTCCCGTGGAGACCAGGTCAATATGAAGAGACTGAAGGGCAGTGGCAAATTCGATGAGTCCCGTTTTATCCGAAACGCTCAGAAGTGCACGACGAATCTTCGCTGTCATTCTCCGACATCCGCCTTTGCGATCTTAAGTCCCGATTTTTCTGAGGGTTCCACTGATGGCCCGGCGGCTGTTCGCGGCCCGATCCTGCTTCCTTTGCTCCAGGTCACCATTCGGTTCCCCTCAACGTCCCACGTACAGCTTTCAACTCGTGGCTTTATTATACTCAGATTTCGATGGTTTGGGAATTCTATCTCACATAAAAGCCGCCACGCGCACTACTGACGCGCACGCCGGAACGCCGTGTGCGAACCATGAGACGGAGGTATTTTCCTTTCGGAGCTGATTCGGGCGGAGCACATCCGAGGTAGTATTGGGTGCGGATGTCGTCGAGGATCCTTTCGAACACCGTGGTGAGATCCGTTCGCGCTGTCGGTCGAAGCGCCTCGGCGACCGATCCCACGACGAACAGACGTCCGCCCGTCGCCTGGGCGACATCGCCGAATCCCCGGACCGGCGGGCGCGGTCTCAAGTATCCGTTCGCCGGGGAGTAGAGAGGGATGTGAATCGAATAAACGGTGACATCGGCCTGCTCGGCTGCGCGGATACACTCCCGATGGTCAATTCGACTCGCCGTATCCAGACCGTCTGAGATGAGCAGGACAATCTTTCTCACAGCAGGAGAGGAGAAAGTGCGAAAATGGTGAATCGCAAACAGGAGAGCATCGAAGATCGCCGTTGGTCCCTCGACCCGACGCATCTGTGCGAGCGCCCTGGCGGCGTCCTGATGCGCCGTTGTGAAAGGGACGACGACGTGGGGTCTGTCGCTGAAGCGGATGACGCTCAGCATCGTTTGCGGTCCGAGACGACCGAGGAGGCTCTGAACGGCCGACTGCTGTTGATGCAGCGTCGCCGCGATGCTGCCGCTGGCATCGAGCAAAAGAACGAGCGCCAGAGGCCGCGAGAGCTGTTCTCCCTCTCCCTCGGTGGAAAAAAAGATAATCGGTTGACGCTTCCCCTCCACAAAAAGCTCGAAGTCATCGGCCGTCAATCCCCGAACCGGACGGCCCGCGCGATCGAACGCCCGGACGGGAACGATGACGAGATCGGACCGCAGGGTGATGGGTTCCTGCGGCCGCTCGGCCGAGCGATCGTGAACGATCTGAACGATGCTCTGGCGGGCCCGCTCTCCGGAAGCAACACCTTCGGGCGAAAGGAAGAAAAGAGACGTCACAACGGCAGAAATGATCCGGCGAAGGCTTGGCTTTCCGGCCCGGTGGCCTGACGTGGTCATTGTCACGAGCACCGATGATCGAGGTGGTTGGCCCGGTGAGGTCCCGATGGGCCACCGACAGAGCGCACGTTGTATCTAGCGGAAGGTGATGGGAAAGGGCATGAACGACAGAATAAAGACGACCAATCCCACGAGGGCGATGATCTTGCGTCGGCGATCGAGCGGCTCCGCTTCATCTTGCAGGGGAGGATGTTTCAACCCGATCAGAAGGCCCAGCAATCCGACATAGATGAACCAGCCAATCCACCGATGTCGCGTATACGAGACCACGGCCAGAAACAGCATGACGAAAAAGATGCCGCGAGCCATCCAGTGATGGCCGCGAGGGCCGAGCACAGCATAGGCCACATGGCCGCCATCGAGCTGGCCGACGGGGAGAAGATTCAAACTCGTCGCCAGCAGTCCCACCCAGGCGGCGAAGTAAATCGGATTCCATTCGATCATCACCGGCCAGTCGAAAATGCGTTGAAGGAGAATGAACAAGACGGGATCATTGAAGGTGATGCTGCCTTCGATCGTCAGAGGCGGCGGAGCCGGCGTGGCTATCCACAGGCCCACAACAGCCGCGGGGAAAGCGACGGCGAATCCCGCCAGTGGTCCGGCAATGCCAATGTCAAAGAGTGCACGCCGAGACTGAATCGGCTCTTTAATTCGAATGAAAGCGCCAAAGGTTCCCACAAAGGGAGGTCCGGGAAGAAAAAAGGGCAGCGTCGCCCGAATCCCGTAGTGCCGACAGGCAAAATAATGCCCCAACTCGTGAGCCAGCAGAATCGTCAGCAGCGTGCAGCTATAGGCGAGACCGCTGCTGAGCACATACGGATGAGTGAAAAGAAAAGCCCCTTGCTCGATGCTCACCTCGGGGAGCACGAAAAAGACCCCTGCCACGAACGTGGTTCCGGCCGTCAGGAGAAGGAGAAACAGATGGAGTATGAGCCGCCCCGTTCGCATTTCAGGGAATCCGACAGGGGATTCCGGACGGCGGAAGTGAAGATCAGTCGCGGAAGCCGTTGGCGAGCGCACGGTCTCTGACCACTCAGGAACGGAGTTCTTTCCCCGGTTTGAACCGGATAGTTTTTCCTTCCGGGATGGGGACGACGTCGCCGGTCTTCGGATTTCGCCCGACACCGCGTTTGCGCGGTCGGACGAAGAAGACACCGAAGCCGCGGAGCTCGATGCGATGACCCTCCTTCAGGGCTTTTTTCATGGCATCGAGCAGAGCATCCACAGCAATTTCGGCTCGAATCTTGGGCAGTCCGGTTCGCTCCGCGACGAGGTTGACGAGGTCTTGCTTGATCACCGTTGCGTCCTCCGATTCAAGTCTTTGATCATTCGCCACTTGATTAAGTGGCCATTATAGGTGGCCCTTCCCGCAAGTGTCAAGCAAGCCCATCGGTTCCCCTTTCTCCAGAACCAGTTCCGGCCACGGGGCTTGAACGAACGTGGGAACTCAGCGTACCATTACAGCTCAAAAGAGCCGCTTCACACACAAGCGGCGTCGGTCTCTGTCGAGCGCGGGAGGAGAATGCGACGAATGCGATCAACGTACTCAATGGCGAGGGGAGTCCTGTGATGCCTCCCGGCACGGATAGGCCCGCGATTGAGACGGTCGGATTGACGAAGATCTTCGCTCCGCCCTCTCATTTTCTCCTTCGGTTGCTGTCGCCGGACCGGGAACCGGTCACGGCCCTGCGGGAGGTGACGCTCTCGGTCTGGCCGGGAGAAATCTTTGGCCTCATCGGGCGCAATGGAGCGGGCAAGACGACGCTGATCAAATGTCTTGCCACCTTGATCGAGCCGACCCGAGGCTCCATCCGCGTCTTTGGCCTGGACGCGGTGAAACAGAGCCGCGACGTGCGCGCACGCATCGGGCTGGTGACCTCCGATGACCGAAGTTTCTACTGGCGGCTGACGGGCTGGCAAAACCTCCTCTTTTTCGCTCGGCTTTACGGGTTGCAGGAACGGCAGGCGCGACAGCGGATCGGAGCCTTGCTGGAGCTTTTCGAGATCGCTCCCCTCGCCCACCAGCGCTTTCACACCTACTCGACGGGAGCCAAGCAGAAACTGGCGATTGTGCGGGCCTTGCTCACCGACCCCCCGCTCATTCTCCTCGATGAGCCCACGCGCAGTCTCGATCCCATCGCTGCCGCCGACCTGCGTCAGCTCATTCGTCAGCAGGTGGCTCACCGTAAGACGGTGGTCGTTACCACCCACAATCTGGCCGAGGTCGAGGAGCTGTGCGGGCGTATCGCCATCATCAGCCGCGGAGAAATCAAAGCCTGCGGGACAATTGACGAGCTGTGCCGCACCTACAGCCCGCAGGAGCAGGTTCGGATCGAGGTTTCCTCTCCGGCATCGGTCAACGGATTGCCACAGATAACGGAAAAATTCCCCTGGGTACGCTGCTTCGCCAGGGACGCCACCACCACGGCAATTGAATTCTCGCGTCACCCCCAGGATGATCGGTTGACGCGGGTACTGACATACCTGACCGGATCGGGGGCGAACATTCTGAGCTGCCAGACCACCCGCATGGGGTTGAAAGAAATCATCCGGAAGATCGAACAGCTCGATTCCGATCCGCCCCCCTCTCCGGCCGAGTCGGGACAATGAAGGACTTTGGCCGCACGCTCTATGCCTTCCTCCTGCGCGATGCACGCATCGCGTTGAGCTACCGACTTCAGTTTCTCTTCCAGTTTGTCGTCGTCGTTTTGACCGTCCTCATCCTCTACTTCATCTCCCAGTTGATTCGTTCGACCCCGGCGCTCGAAGAATACGGCGGCTATCTTCCCTTCGCCACCGTCGGGCTGGCGGTATCGTCCTACTTTCAGACGGGGTTCAGTAGTTTCGCCGGAGCCATTCGTAACGAGCAGATGGCGGGAACGCTCGAAGCCTTGCTCATGACGCCGACGCGCATCCCTGTGATCGTGATCGCTTCCTCGGTATGGGACTTTTTCTGGGCCACGGCGGTCGCCATCACGTATCTGGTGACGGCTCAAGTCCTGCTGGGAATTCACCTTCAGGGAAGCTGGACGCTCGCTCTCGTACTGCTCGTTTTGACGACGCTCATCTTCGCCAGTCTGGGTGTGATCTCGGCCAGTTTCGTCATGGTCTTCAAGCGGGGCGATCCGATCGGGCTGGTGATCGGGAGCTTGAGCACGCTGCTTGGGGGCGTGTTCTATCCGGTGAGTGCGCTGCCGCCATGGGTGCAGACGATCTCCCACCTGTTGCCGATCACCTATGGGCTGCAGGGGTTGCGAGACGTGTTGCTGCGGGGAGCGACCCTGGCCGCCGTGTGGCGTGATCTGGTGGTGCTGCTCGCGTTTGCTGCTGTCCTTGTCCCCCTGAGCCTCTTTTGCTTCAAAAAGGCGGTGGCCCGCGCCAAACGTGAGGGTAGCCTGCTTCAGTATTGATTGATTCCCCCGCCAGAACGCGCGCAGGAAGCCGCTTCCCCCCATCGGGGAGAGAGCATTCCTTCCGCGCTCTGATTCCGAACATCGTGCTCGCTACAATTGGCGTCACCAGCGGGCCTGTGCTATATTCGGCAGCCTGATGGCGCAAAGAACATGGAGGGAGTGACGCACATTGAGCATCCTGGTTGATCACAACACGCGCGTCGTCGTTCAAGGAATCACCGGTCGAGAAGGAACTTTCCACACGCAGCAGATGAAGGCCTACGGGACGAAGATCGTGGCCGGCGTCACGCCGGGAAAAGGCGGAATGATTCACGAAGGCGTCCCCGTCTTTAACACCGTCGAACAGGCGGTGAGAGAGACGGGCGCGACAGCGAGCGTCATTTACGTTCCCGCCGCTGTGGCTGCCGACGCCATCATGGAAGCAGCCGATGCCGGCATCGAGCTGGTCGTGTGCATCACCGAGGGAATCCCGGTGCTGGACATGGTCAAGGTGATGGCTTTCCTGGAAGGACGCCCCACCCGGCTCATCGGCCCCAACTGTCCGGGCATCATTTCCCCGGGCAAATGCAAGATCGGAATCATGCCCGGCCATATTCATCGAGAAGGCACCGTGGGCGTCGTCTCGCGCAGCGGCACGCTCACCTATGAAGCCGTCTGGCAGATCACCGAGCGGGGGCTCGGCCAGTCCACCTGCATCGGCATCGGAGGGGATCCGATCGTCGGCACGACCTTCGTGGACGCCCTCCGACTCTTCGAGCAGGACGAACAAACCGAGGCTGTCGTTCTCATCGGAGAGATCGGCGGAACGGCGGAGGAAGAAGCCGCCGCCTTCGTTCGTTCGGCCATGACCAAGCCGGTCGTCGGATTCGTCGCCGGTCAGACGGCTCCTCCGGGACGGCGCATGGGTCACGCCGGAGCCATTATCGCCGGTGGCCAGGGAACAGCCGCCGAGAAGATCAAGGCCATGAGCGAGGCCGGCATCCACGTGGTCCTGAGCCCTGCCGACATCGGCGATACCGTCGCGAAAATTCTCCGGGCGTAGCGCTCGCCGTCCCGAACTCAAGCAGTATCACGATTCCCCATCGGGACCACCCTCGCAATAACGGGCTACGGGAGAGAGACATGATTGAACGGACACTGGCCATCATCAAGCCGGATGCCGTGGCCGCCGGTCATATCGGCGACATCATCCGGCGAATCGAACGGGAGAAATTTCGCATTCGCGGGATGAAGCTCCTGCGCCTGACCAAGGCCCAGGCGGAAGGATTCTACGCCGTCCATCGGGATAAGCCGTTCTTTGAGAGTCTCACGACGTTCATGTCGAGCGGACCGTGCGTCGTCCTTCTGCTCGAAGGAGAATCGGCCATCGCCCGCTGGCGCGACGTGATGGGCGCAACGGACCCGGCTCGCGCCGCCGAGGGGACGATTCGCAAACAATTCGGCACGACAATTGAACGTAATGCCGTGCATGGCTCCGATGCCCCGGAGACGGCTGCCTTTGAGACAGCGTACTTTTTCAACGCCCTGGAAACCATAGGATAACGCCGATGCCAACCGAAGGATGGGCCAGCGTGGGAAAATTCTTCCTCCTGCTGGGAGGGCTATTTATCGCCCTGGGGGCTCTCATCCTCGTGCTGGAGCGCTTCCCTCAGCTCCCCATCGGACGCCTGCCCGGCGACATTCGCATCGAGCGAGGGAACTTTCACCTCTACATCCCGCTGGGGACCTCGCTCCTTGTGAGCGTGTTGCTGACGCTTCTCTGGTCGCTCATCTCGCATCTTCGTCGGTGAAGTGACCTTGTCGGTGAACGGGGATCATTCGCCATCGGGGAGGCGGAGGTGAAATCTTGAGATCTCAAATTCCACCAACGACTCTGCCCCCCATCACACTGAGGAGGAACCATGAGCGGGGAAAAACGGTTTCGCATCTTTGCTACCTGTGATATTGGTCAGGAGGCGCTCGACCGATTGCGCGCCCGGGGATATGACGTGGAAGTCTATCCCTCTCCTGATCCGCCGCCCAAAGAGCTTATCATCGAGAAAGTGAAATCCGGCATTGATGCTCTCATCACCACGCTGCGCGACCGTATTGACCGCGAGGTGTTCGCCGCCGGCCAGGGCACGCTCAAAGTGGTCGCACAGGATGCCGTGGGTTTCGATAACATTGATCGGGCCGCCGCCAATGAGTTCAAGATCCCCTTCACCCATACGCCTGACGTCCTCAATGAAGCGACGGCGGAGTTCGCCTTCTTCATCCTTGGCTGCCTGTCCCGCAAGCTCTGGTCGAGCGAACAACTGGTTCGGGAGAACCGCTGGGGAGCCTGGCACCCCTACCTCCCTTTCCTCGGCGATGAAGTGACGGGCAAAACCGTCTCGGTCATCGGGACCGGACGCATCGGTAAAGCCTTCATCAAAAAGTGCGTGGGCATGGACATGAATATCCTCTGTTACGATCCGGTCTTTCAGGATCACGCCTTCATCGCCCATGTTCAGCGCGAACTCGATCTTCGCTACGAGGTGGGATTCAGCGAGGAGCGACGGACCATCGCCTACGTGAGCTTCGACGACGCCCTCCGCGGCGGCGATTACGTGAGCCTGCACGTTCCCCTGCTGCGCCCGGGAGAGAGCGATACGCCCACCTACCACCTCATGAACGAGGACTCCTTCAGGAAGATGAAGCCGACGGCTTATCTCATCAACACCTCGCGCGGTCCCGTTGTTGATGAGAACGCTCTGTACTGGGCCTTGAAGAATCGCGTGATCGCCGGAGCGGCTCTCGACGTCTATGAGAAGGAACCGTTACCGCCTGATTCGCCGCTGCGAGATCCGGAACTGGCCGATCGCCTGCGCCTCTATCACCATTTTGCCAGCGGAGGAAAAATCACCCGCCTGTCTCCCGATCCCAACAAAGGCATGGCTGGGCGAACCGTCCAGGCCGTCATTGATGTCCTCGAAGGGAACTACGGCGGCGATCTGACGAAAATGCCCTTCGTGGTCAACAAGGAGGCCTTCCGGTCTTAGCGGAGTCACTCTATTGTCGCTCTATTATCGAGTTCGGCAACGGCGCTGCGTACCATCGGAAGTGGTCAGAGGGCGGCGTTCATCGGTGGTGATTTCATGCGCTATCGCGCACCACGCGGGGCCAGATCCGGTCTCACCGCCCGCGAATGAAAAGTGCCCACGGATACCACCCCATCCGCGGGAATGTTTCACCCGCGGGGATCACTTTCCTGGAGGACCGAAGCAATGATTTTGTCGGAAATTCGCATCGCACTGGCCGGTCTGGGTACGGTGGGAACAGCCGTCGCCCGGCTGCTCCAGGAGGATGCCCAGCGCCTTCAACAGGAAACCGGCGTGCCCCTGCGCCTCACGGTCATCTTTGACCGTAGCTATTGGCGGAAGGAAACCGGCTGGCTCCCGCCTGAAATACGACTGACCGATTCGCTGGACGAGTTCCTCCGTCACCCGGTTGATATCGTGGTGGAACTGATTGGTGGCATCGAGCCCGCTGAGTACATCATCACGACCGCCCTCCGAGAGGGTAAGGCCGTGGTGACGGCCAACAAGTTCCTGCTGGCCCAAGCCATTCACCGCTACCTCACGCTGGCTGCCGAACACCGCGCCTATCTCGGATTTGAGGCAGCCGTCGCCGGAGGCATCCCCATCATCCGCGCGCTCCGCCACTCGCTGTGCGCCGACCACATCGTCCGGGTGCGAGGAATCCTCAACGGCACGTGCAATTTCATCCTCAGCGAGATGGCTGCGAGCGGACGCCGGTACGATGAGGTGCTGGCCGAGGCGCAGCGACGGGGATACGCCGAAGCCGATCCCACGCTCGATGTGTCGGGTCGAGATACAGCCGATAAACTGGCCTTGCTGTGCGCCCTGGCCTTCGGTCGCCCCCTCACACCGGAACAAATCCCCACCACTGGCATTACCAGTCTGACTCCGGTGGACTTCCTCTATGCGCAGCGGCTCGATTGCGCCATTAAACTCCTCGGCGTCGCTGAGCGGTGCGACGCGCAGCTCGCCGTGCGCGTTTCCCCTTTCCTCGTTCACAAGCGATTGACGCTGGCTGCTGTTTCCGGTGCGCTGAACGCCGTTGAGGTCACCGGCGCCCGACTCGGCTCGATCCTTTTCAGCGGCCTTGGGGCCGGAGGCAATCCCACCGCGGTCTCAGTCGTTGCCGATATTGTCAACGCCGCCCTCTGGAAGCAAAACAAAGGACTCTTCCATCCGCCGCTGCTTCTGCCCGTGGCTGAAGCTCGTGAAGCCGACGAAAGCTACCCTTTTTACATCCGCTTGACCGTGAGCGACCGACCGGGAATCATTGCCGCCGTCGCCACCATCCTCGCCTCCTGGCAGATCAGCCTCGACGCCGTCGTCCAGGAACCCTGGCAGGACCGAACACATCTCCCCTTCGTGGTGACGGTCGAACCGACACCTTTCACTACCATGGAGCGTGCCTTCGCTGAATTGTCTGCCCTTGACTTCAATACAAGCCCACCACTTCTTCTGCCCATTCTCTCCGAGTGAAGGTACCCTCTTCAGGTGGTCTTCTGCCTGGATCCCCGGGTGAGACCGAGAGGTAGTCTCTAACTACCTGAAAAATTAAGCCTTATCGTCATCGAGCTTATGCCGGGGGAAAGATGTGTTGCCTCTCAGCACGCCCCCCCGCCAGAGCCACAGGAGTAAGTTCTCTCTATGCCACGAATTTTTTGAAGGCGTTCAAGGCTCTCCTTTTGAGAGGATAGCGATACAGTTCATAACGATGAGCTTCATTTTGTTTTAAGAAATTTTCTTGACATTTAGATCAAGCTTACTATACTATGCCTGTGTATTTGATCATGAAGCAAAATTTGATGAATGATTTTTACATAGATTTTACGAAAGGAGATTTAAAGCCTATGGCACCAACTTTTGTCCGAGAGCTAACGCCTGAGGAACGAGCCACTCTCCAAGAGTGGATTAAACATCCCCCTTCGCAGGATCACTATCTCCGGGCGCGGATGATTCTTCTTTCGGCCGATGGCTATGCTGTCCCCGAAATCGCCAAGAGGTTGGGACGGCACGAGAGTCGGGTGCGGATGTGGATTCGACAGTTCAACAAGTGCGGGATTGAAGGATTGCTCAGTTCGAAGCCAAAAGGAGCGGTCTCCCGCTGTTCCGAGCAGGTACAACAGAGGATTCTCGATCTCCTCCTCATGCGACCGAAGGATCTCGGCCTGGACTTCCCCCGCTGGACCGCCGAGCGATTGCGCGAACGACTCATTCAAGAGAAGCTGGTGACGGACATCAGTTGTCAGGTAATTCGCCGCGTCCTGGAGAAAGCGAGCGTTCGCGCCTGATCGGAATCTCCTCCCCTGAGTGGGTCTTATGGGCAAGACCCACTCAGGTCTATCCTCACGTTCTCCCCGCTCAACCAAGCATTTGTCCCAGGGCGTAGAGGGGATCCCCACCCCGTCAGGGACCAACTATTTAGACTCCTGACGTCACTTGCATAAAAGGCCGGTTCCGCCAGCGACGTGGCGTGAAAATTCAACTCCAATGAGTACCAAATAGGGGCAGATAGCGTACTCCTTCGAAAGGACCATGACATATCCGGCCTGAGGAGAGCGCCCGTCGGGCATCGTTGGTCTGCTGCCCACGTCGGGGAAGGGGCGATAGCGGGTGCTCCGCTATCCGGGGGGCACGGCTACTCCACCGCCTGTGCGTGGCCTGCCTTGCCTGCCTGGCAGGCGGGGGATACTGATCTGTCAACATGTCATCTCTGCGCGAGGAAACGGGCTGTACAGAATCTTCTCATCCGATCCCGGCTTTGGTTAAAGACAACGGGCGTTAGTCCTCCCAGTGTTCTTCGCCGTCGTAATGCATGACGAAGGTCTCGCCGTCAACAACGGTTTCCAGGTGAACATCACGGCCCCAGAGTTTGTAGACATATTCCAGCGTCTTCTGAGCGTATTCGAGATCGAGTTCCACCCCCTCGTAGCGGTGGCGGAGATAGAGTTCGCGGTTGCCGTTATAGTCGCCGTCGTAGACCTCGATGTAGGGGAATCCGAGGTTGGTCATATCGGCCACGATCTGATCGCGCACCCGCTCCCAGCTCTTATCAGTGATGACCCATTCCTCCTCATCCCTCAGTTCGTAGAGATAGAGGTCGAGGTCCTCCACCAATTCTTTGGTGAGGTAGTTGCGGATGAAGGAGACGTCGTTTTCCAGCTCGCGCACCTCGAAGATTTTTTCTCGACCGGTGCCAGGGAGGCGACCGAATTTCTTCTGCTCTTCCTCGGTGGGATTATTCCAGCGGCGTTCGATGTCCTCGAAGATCCTGTAGCCGATGTAGTAGGGGTTCAAGCTTCCTTTGCGGGGCGACACGACGGCGGCGTGAAGCTCGGCGAAATCCAGGTACTCCTGGTCGGTCAGGTCCAGCTCGCGCATGATGCGGGAATGGAAAAAGCTGGCCCAGCCTTCATTCATTACCTTGGTTTGGAGTTGCGGGACGAAGTATTCCATCTCCTCGTGCATCATCGCCATGATGTCGCGCTGCCAGGGCTGGAGGATGGGTGAGTTCTTCATGATGTAGTAGACGAGGTCTTTCTCCGGCTCCGGGGGTTCGCGCCGGGGGCGGGCGTCTTCCTCCTCGCGCGTCGCCTCCGGGGGTTCGCCCAGCCGCAGCAGGTCGTCGTATTTTCCCGGAGCAGGCGTTTGCTTCGGAGGGCGCTTTTCTTCCTCTTCGGAGGACGCTTTCTTCCGACGGATGAAGAAGTCGAAGTCAATATGCTCCTGGATCGAGAGGACAGCGTCGAGAAATTCTTCGACGGTCTTTCGTCCGTAGGTGAACTCATACTCGCGGATGCGGTCGGCGTGCGTGGAGACCTCGTCCACCATGCGCCGGTTTGTGCGCGAGAAGTAGACGTTGTTCTTGAAGAAGTCGACATGAGCGAGAACGTGCGCGATGATCATCTTGTTCTGGGTGAGCGAGTTCCCCTCGAGCAGGAAGGCATAAGCCGGATTGGTATTGATGACGACCTCGTAGATGCGCGACAGGCCGAGATCGTACAGCATCTTCATCTTGTAATAGGCCTTGCCAAACGACCAGTGCGAGTAGCGCCCCGGGAGAGCGTAGGAACCAATCTCGTACATCACCGTCGCCGGGACAATCTCGAAGTGCACCGGGAAGGGATCGAGCCCCAGTTCGAGGGCTTTCTCCCAGATCCGGTCAATGGCTTTCTCCAGTTCCCTGATCTCCGGATCGCTCATACCTGTTCCCCACGACGCCCGAAGAAGGCCTTCAAGGCGGGATAGACGTCCTCCTTACTCTCGATGCGCACGCCGACGAAGCGATCTTTATTCTTCAACCGCTCGTTGAAGATCGAGAGCAAGGCGCCGCTCTGACGGCGATAGCTGGAATACTCTTCCTCGCCGATCTCGCCATAGCCGAAGAGATTGCACACGGAGATCAGCTCATCGGCCAGGCGCACGGCTTCGTCGTTATCCGAGTAGTAGTTGTCTCCGTCGGAGAAGTGGAAAGGATAGATGTTCCATTCCGCCGGAGGGAACCGCTGGCGAATGATGTCCAGCGCCAGGCGATAGGCGGAACTGACGACCGTGCCGCCCGATTCCCCCTGGGTGAAGAATTGCTCTTCGGTGACTTCTTTCGCCTCGGTATGATGGCTGATGAAGACGATCTTGACGTTGTCGTACTTGGTTCGCAGAAAGCGCACCATCCAGAAGTAGAAGGAGCGGGCGATGTACTTTTTGAACTCGCCCATGCTTCCGGAGACATCCATCATGGCCAGCACGACGGCGTTGGATTCGTAGATGATCCGTTCATCCCAGCTTTTGAACCGAAGGTCTTCCTTTTTGAAGGGGCCGATCTGGGGGCGGCCCGTTTCCTTGGCCATGCGTTTCATGTTCTCCAGGATCGTTCGGCGTTTATCGAGATTGGGGAGGATGCCCGTGCGTCGGATTTCATTGAAGCGAATCTGGCGCGATTGAACGGCCTGCTTGGTCTTCTCTTGCAGATAGGGAAGCTGAAGGTCCTCGAAGACGAGTTGAGCGATCTCATCAATCTCGATCTCGGTCTCGTAATAATCAATGCCCGGCTGATCGCCCGCGCCGGGGCCCCGGCCGGGTCCCTGAGCGCCGGATTCCCGTCCGATGACGTCGCCCACCCGGGAATTCCCATCGCCCTGGCCGACGTGCTTTTTCTTTCGATAGTCGTAGCGGAACTTGTACTCCTCGAGCGAGCGCATGGGAATTCGCACGGTCTTTTTTCCGTCGGAGAGGATGATGGATTCGTTGGCGATGATCGAGCCGAGATTTTTGCGGATGGCTTCGCGGACGCGCTCCTTATGGCGCTCCTGATCGATATGCCCTTTGCGCTGTAATGACCAATCGTTGCGCTGAACCGACATAGACGCCCCTCACGAAACGGTCTGTCGGCGCCCCCGATGGGGCGTCGCGACAGACCCGAAGGTCACGGCGCGCACCGGAGACCATGCGCCCCTCACGCCCGTGACAGCAGCGACCCCACATAGTTGAGGAGTTCATTGGCGCAGACGTGGCAATATCCGTGCTCGCGGATGAGCCGGTCAATGACCTCGTTGAGCCGCCGCAGTTGATCGGGATCGGCGGTCTTGGTGGTCGTCGTGATTTTCACCACGTCTTTGAGATCGGCGAAGATCTTCTTCTCAATCGCCTCACGCAGCCGATCATGGGAGGTGTAGTCGAAGGCTTTGCCCTTCCGGGCATAACTGGAGATGCGAATGAGGATCTCCTGTCGGAAGGTGTTCTTGGCATTCTCGGAGATGCCGATTTGCTCCTCGATCGAGCGCATGAGCTTCTCATCGGGCTCCACTTCCTCTTCCGTGATGGGATCCTTGAGCTTCTCCTTATTGCAGTAGGCCTCGACGTTGTCGAGGTATTTTTCGCACAAGGTGCGGGCCATCTCCTCGAAGGAGTAGACGAACGCCCGTTGCACCTCGTTCTTGGCCAGGGTGTCGTATTCCTTGCGCACCATGGCCACGAGGTTGAGGTATTTCTCCTTGTCCTCCGCCGAGATGCCCGTATGTTGATCGAACCCATCGCGGATCGCCCGCAAGGCGTCAATCGGCGTGAGGCAGGTGACGCCATCCCGCACGATCGCGCTCGACAGCCGATTGATGATGTACCGCGGCGAGATGCCGTCCATTCCCTCGCGCTCGGCTTCCTCTCTCAGTTCCCGAATATCCTTGGCCTTGAAATCATCCACGTCCTGTCCGTCGTAGAGCTTCATCTTTTTGATGAGGTCAATATTCTGCTTCTTGGACGGCTGGAGTCGGGTGAGGACGGCGAACATCGCCGCCACGCGCAGCGTGTAGGGAGCGATGTGAACATTCCGGGGAGCTTCGCTCTGGTCGAGAAGCTTCTTGTAAATCTTCTCCTCGTCCGAGACGCGCAGGTTGTAGGGAACTTTGATCATGATGATGCGATCCTGCAGCGCCTCATTCTTCTTATTGGCCACGAAGGCATTGTATTCGTTCTCGTTGGTGTGGGAGATGATCACTTCATCGGCGTAGATCATGGCGAACCGTCCGGTCTTGATGGACTGTTCCTGCGAGAGCGTGAGCAGGGAGTAGAGGAACTTCTCATCGGTCTTGAGCATCTCGACGAACTCCATCAACCCCCGGTTGGCGATATTCAACTCGCCGTCGAAGCGATAGGCGCGCGGATCCGATTCGACGCCGACTTCGCCGATGGTCGAGAGGTCAACGGAGCCGGTCAGTTCGGTGATGTCCTGACTCTTGGGATCGGAGGGAGAGAAGGTCCCGATGCCGATGCGTTCCTTCTCGGAGAAGACGATGCGCTCGACCAGGACGTCTTCGTGCCGACCGTGGTAGACATGCTGGAGATTGTACTGACAGCGCGGGCAGAGATCGCCCTCGATATAGATGCCGTAGTGTCGTTCGATCTCCGGGCGGAGATCCTGCGGGATCAGATGCAGCGGTTCCTCGTGCATGGGGCAGCCCTTGATGGCGTAAACGGCTCCCTCATCGGTGCGGGTGTACTGTTCCAGTCCGCGTTTGAGCAGGGTGACGATGGTGGATTTCCCGCCTCCGACCGGTCCCATCAACAGCAGGATGCGCTTGCGCACCTCCAGTCGCTGAGCCGCCGACTTGAAGTATTCGACGATCTTCTCCAGCGATTCGTCAATGCCGAACAACTCCTTCGAGAAGAACTTGTAGCGGGTGATCTCGTTCGGCTGCCCCTCGTTGATTTTCTCCACGCCCGCCGCCAGTATCATATCCGAGATGCGCGCGTGAGCCAGCCGCGCCAGCTTGGGATTTTGCGTGACCAGCTCGAAATACTCCCGGAAATTTCCCTCCCATCGGAGCTTTTCGCGTTCGCGTCGGTGTTGCTCCAGAAGCCGTGCGATGTCGAGACTCCGGTTCTTCTCCTCCATACTCATGGTTTTACCTCGCCTCCTTCCGCTCCTCGCCGAGCGGATAGGCCCGATAAAAAAGACTCGGGCCGTGATAAAGATCAGGTTGTGGAAAGGTTGAATCAAAAAGATCGGCGCGATGCTGTTCGCGGCCGTCGCTCTGATCGTTTTCGCTGCGGCCGCGAACAGAGACGGTCAGTAGTATACAGAAACCGGCGGCGAGAATCAATCGGCGCTGTCCACAACGACGCGCGGTCGAATGAGTCTTTCCTCAGGAACGATCTCTCCGATAGCGATCAACCGATCGGCCTGATCAACGAGACGAACATACGTCGAACCGGAGGGTGTTTCTCGTCCTTCCGTGAGGGTCAGGGGCTGGCCGTGAACGATCCGCCGTTTCTGCGGGTCGGTGACCGTGACTGCGGGCATCTGGGGGAGCGCGCGACTCAGAGGACGAATCCACCCGGCGATCGTCCCATCCACCGCTTTCTGTTCGAGGACGTCCAGAGGGAGGGCGTCGTCCAGACGAAAGGGACCGACCGCCGTTCGGCGCAACGCGACGAGGTGACCGCCGCAGCCGAGCTTCTCCCCCAGCTCATGCGCCAGCGCACGAACATAAGTGCCCGCCGAGCATTTCACCCGCAGCGTGACCTCCGTTGTCCCATCGGGATTGACGACCAGGCGAGAGCCGTCGGTGGGAAGGATTTCGATCTCCCGGATCGTCACCGTGATGGGGTGCCGCGGGATCGTTTCGCCGCGCCGCGCCAGCTTGTAGAGCCGTCGTCCCTCTCGCTTCTTGGCCGAGAACATCGGCGGAATCTGCTGGATCGTGCCGCGAAACGTTTCGATCATTTTCTCGATCTCCTCGACGGACACTTGCTTAGATGTGACGAGGGGGGTCGTCGGTTTTCCCGTCGCGTCATATGTATCGGTGGCGAATCCCAGTCGAATGCGCGCGATGTACTCTTTATCGTGAGCGGCGAGAAATCGCTGCAGCCGCGTTGCCTTCCCCAAACAAATGACGAGCACGCCGGTGGCCTCGGGATCGAGCGTGCCGGTATGACCGACGCGCCGACAGCCGAGCACCCGCCGAATGCGATCCACCACATCGTGGGAGGTGAGCCCGCGCGGTTTATCCACGACGATAATGCCCTGCCACTCCATTGGCCCGCTCTCGATAGACGACCGTCACTCCTCGTCTCCACCCTTCGGCAATCCCAATTTTATAGACGGGAACGCTCGCGTCAATCCAGCGCGCCACCAGATCGAACGTCGGATGAAACCGGAAGACCGGCGCGACGAGAAGCACCAGCGCCGGTCGGTCGGCGATGTCTCGTCCGGGGAAATATCCGCGCCGATGAAAATCGCCTCGCCGCCGATGCCATTCGACTTTCAACCAGTAATCGAGACCCTGCATCGGCAGCTCGCTGTCCTCATCCACCTTCAACTCGATGATGGCGAGCTGTCCCTCCTCGGTGATGCCGAGCAGATCCACCATTCCGTACTCGTCATCCCGGTGAGCGGGAATCTGCGGATAGAGGAAGCGCGCGTCGAGTCGGGGATCGAGCCGCCGAACATCGTCACGAATCATCTCCTCGAGCCAGCGTTCGGCCTGCAGGCGATAAAACGGATGAAACTTGTCGTCGCTCTCCGGCTGGCGAATGCGCGCCACTTCAGCGATGAAGGCCTCGATCTCCGTCCAGTCCTGGCCGAGAGGGCGCTTTCTCCCACCGACGCCGAAGGTGATCCGACGGCCCGAGATGCGGGCGACTTCCAGCCCTCGAAGACGCACCGATTCCACAGCGCTGCCCGGCCGACGATAGAGGCGCAGCAGATGGGGAGCGAGCGCAAGAAGCCGATCGCGCTCGGCGTGAGGACGTAGCGCAGAAGCGGCGTGGGGCAGTCGCTCGGCGATGGGATCAAAAAGCTCCCCTTGATCAAACGGCCGAACCGGTATTATCTCCGCCGACCGGGGCTCGACCTCATAAAGGTGCAACGGCGCCGGTGGCCGCACCATCGTCAACCGACGCGCGATCGTTCGGCTCCGCCCCTGAGGCACGAACAAAAAAAGCGGCATCGCCGATTCGGTGCGACTCTGCTGCCGGAGGCATTCCCACCAGACGAGACCCGCCGTCAGCATGCCGTCAATGTGCCTCTGTGGCTCATGGGGATTCACGGCAATAGCGGCAATGCGTTCGACCCCCCGACGAAGGACCATGCGCGTGTAGATGCCGGACAGATGGCGATGGGCGTCCTGCTCGGTGACCGCCCGTTCGATCCGGGCGGTGAAGGCTTCCGCCACCCTCTGAGAGATGGTCGCCTCATAGGTGCGCCGGCGCTCACGGGATGTCTCGCTCGGTTCTTCCTCGCTCGTCGGCGGGCAGAGTTCCAGGATCGTCTCCGCGCGATCCAGAGCACGCCGCAGATGCAGCCTCAAGCGCTCGACGCCGATCTCATACTCCACGACCTTCCAGCACTCGGAAAAATCGTCTCCCCAGAGGCTGAAGATCAGTTTCCCGAACTCGATGCTGAGGGCCAGATTCGTCGTCGCCACATCCCCGACGAGCACTCCATCGCGCCGACAGCGCCACTTTTCGCCGGTGGTGAGGAACGCCTCAATCTCATACTTTGCTCGTGAGAGATCGTCCATGATCGAGGTCCCACAGAGGGAAAGCCCGAGTCCGTTCCGAAGATGGGAAGCGAGCGCGACCGCCTCAGGAAGCAACCTTCGCGCGTGACCGAAACATCCCTCGCATCAGGATTCGCCGACGACGGCGGGGTGAGACTCGGCGACGGTTTCC
>DATLZR010000071.1 GCA_035573895.1 Blastocatellia bacterium
GCATTGTCCAAGGAGGAGAAAGCCTATGTGGGTCCCGAAATTTGTTCGAGATTGGCGCAAAGGGGTTGATTCGCCCGTCCCCACGCAGATCGTCTCCAATGGCGAGTTTATCCCTCGTCCCCAAAACGAGACGCAAAAAAAGATCGAGTATGTCATCGGCGAGATGGCCGAGGAGCGGGCCAAGAAACTCGGTATGGATCGCCGGACCTTCATGCGGACGACAATGGGACTGGCAGTGTGTTTCCTCGCTCAGAACAAGGTCTATGGCAAAAACTACTGGGATGTGGACGAAGCCGAGACGTGGGAACCCGCTGCCTACGAGGAGAAATGGCCCAAGGGCGAATACTTCATCTTTGACGTTCAAACGCACTTCACCAATGGCATTGCCCTGAATTTCCGTAATCTCGAGTTCATCCGCAACATGGGCTTTAACCTCAAAAACGATGCCGAAGCTTATAGCTTCCGCAACTTCGTCAAGGAAATGTTCTTCGACAGCGAAACCAGTATGATTGTCATCTCCGGCGTGCCCAGTCGCGAGCTGCTCCGGGCTCCCGATGGACGAGTGCTCGTGGATGCCGAGCGCACGCCCGGTGGGGCGTTACTGCCGAGCTGGCTCATGGCCAAGGCTAAGAGGGAAATCAACGCGCTGGCCGGCTCCCAACGGGCGCTGTGTCAGGGCAACTGCGCTCCCAACCACTACTGGGATCGCACGAAGAACCAGCCCGACTGGCCGGCCCTCTACGAGCAGATGGAACGCGAAGTCAAGGTGTACAACATTGACTCCTGGAAATGGTACTGCCATTTCGATCCCGGACGGTCCGGTCGTGGGTTCCAGCTCGATGATGAATACGCCGCTAAGTTTTACGAGTACTCGCGCAAACTCGGCGTGAAAATCTTCAGCGTCCATAAGGGCTATTCCTACCAGTCGCGCACGCTCGGCCACCTGGCTAATCCCAAGGATGTCGAGAAGGCCGCCCTGGAGAATCCCGATCTCACCTTCGTCATCTACCATTCGGCCATCAAGCACGGACCGAATGAACCCGACTGGGTTGCTAACAACAAATATGACCCGACGACCGGCGACTTCGAGTGGCACAACGTGCTCATGGACATCAAGCGACGGAATCCCCAGATCAACAATGTCTATTGTGAGATCGGGAGCTTCTTCGGCGTGCTGGCCATCGCTCACCCGGAGATGGCCATGCACGGGATGGGGAAGAACATCAAATACTACGGCGTGGATCACGTCATCTGGGGAACGGACTGCATCTGGTGGGGATCGCCTCAATGGTTGATTGATGCTTTCAAACGGTTCCAAATCAGCGATGAGTTTTGCGAGAAATTCGGCTACCAGAAGCTCACCAAGGAGGATAAGGCCAAGATCTTCGGCCTCAATGCTGCCCGGATCTACGGCATTGATGTGGCGGCTAAACGGAACCCGCTGCCGGCCGATACGCTCGACCGACTGAAAGTCGCCTATGAGCAATCGGGAGGTGAGCGGAGTAATGCCATTTATGGATGGGTTCGGGCGGATGATTAGCGTGAGCCTGGGGCTATGGCGCTGTGTCGGGGGCAGCTATCTCTGGCCGCCCGCGCTCGAGCTGTAATACACGCGGGGGATCACGGAGAACCCCCTCGTGTGAGGCTGCCCGGCTTTGCCTGAATCCGCCGATCTCGCGTGGAGGAGGAACTGACCGATGAAGCAGACCATCATCGTTGCAACCATCTTCACGCTCGGCATTGCGCGTGGGAGCTGGTTCCCGGTTTCCGCCCAGACGGATCGGCTCCAGGGACGATGGGAGGGAACGGTTCGCTCGCTTCAGGGGGAGCGTCAGGTGGTGGCGCTCATCAAAAAGGATGGCAATAAGTACAGCGGGAGCATCACCGGCATTCGTGGCGATCTCCCCTTCAAGGAGATCACCGTCGAGGGAGATAAGGTCTTGGCCGTGGCCGAGATCAACTCCCCTCAAGGGGTCATCCCCATCCGCTTCAGTTTCACCCTGAAAGACGATACGATGAGCGGGAAGGGAGAAGTGGATTTCGGCGGTCAGACTTTCTCCTTCGTCTACGATCTCAAACGGACGAGCCTGGATCCGACTCCACCTCCGGGGGCCACCTCGCCCCCTCCGGCTCAACCATCGCCGCAGCCGCGCGGTGTTCCCCAGCCGCAGCAACGACAATCCCTCGAATACTTCGTCGGCCAATGGACCTTCAAGTGGATTGGTCGAGAGAGTCCGCTCGGTCCCGGCGGAGTGCGCGAGGGAACGGTCACCTACAGGCTCAGTGCCGATGGGCGGAGTCTCGAGGCCCACATCAGCGGCAGATCAGATGAGGGAACGTATCAGGAGAGCGCCACCCTCACGTTTGATCCGGAGCGCAAAATCCTGAGCGTGAGCGAGCGATTGATGTCCGGGATCACACTGCGCAGCCAGGGCGATTGGTCGAGCCCCATCGCCATTCGCTTCACGGTTGAACCGCTGACGGTCAAGGGACACCGGCTTCAAATGCGTCGCACGATTTCGGTGATCTCCGCCTTCTCGTTCTCGGTGCTCGATGAGCTGTCCGAAGATGGTGGGCCTTTCATTCGGCTCGGCCACGCGACCTTCTCCAAAGTCTCATCGGGTGAATCGAAACAGTGAGGGATATGGACCAGCCGCTCTGGAATTTCGAACAGGAGCCTTTCGACGAGCCCTACGATGAAACGAGCATCAATCTGAGGGCCTATTTCGACCGGATGCCGGACGAGAAGATGCGGGAATACTCGCCGGACTGGACCGATGCTCAGGTCATCGCCTGGGACGGCAATTTCCGCGACGACGGCTTCCTGTTTCTCCCCTGTTCCGAACGCGACGTGGATGTCCGGGAGTACCGCCGGGTTCTCGAAGAGTGCATCCGGTATCGGAACCGCGTTCGGGAAAAACTGCAGCAGCCGGCTTCCCCGAGGTGATGGTGCGGGGAAGATGAACGGTGGTGACACGCGGTCGCGCGACGTCAATATTCGCAGAGGGCGCTATGGACGGTGTACTTTTTCACCTCCGTAAGCGGCCCTTCAGCATTGTGACATTCGGTGCAAATGGAGAGGCGCGGCAAGCGTCGGTGTTTGTGGCTGGAGTTCGCGTGAACATCGTGACAGGAAAGGCATGTGGGCGTCTCGATGCCGGAGAGGACAACGTCGCGGATGTTTCGCAAGACGTGGCGGTCGGCGGGATTGAGCGTCGCATCCTCGGCGCGGGCGAAATCCACGGCGAAATCCTTAAAGAGATTGTCGCCGGGAACGAACGTATTGGGATAGGGAAGTCCGGTCGAGCGTGATGTCCCGATGCGAATATGGCAGGACGCGCAAATCGAGGTGATGACGAGCGCCTCGCGTCGGCGGCTCCGGGACAGCAACACCAGCGAGGGATTGGTCGAGTGCTTCAGATCAACCACCCCGTGACAGGTGTAACAGTCGAGCGAGAACGCGGAATAGGTCCGCGTCTTGGGATCAACCGCCGTTGTGTGACAGCCGGCGCATCGAGCGGAAAATTTCTCCTCGTCCCAGGCCACCGGGTCGGTGCCGTACCAGGCGCGAGCCTGATTGGGTCCGGCCATCTCCGCTCGCGTCGTAAGCAGGGCCAGTCGTCCATATCCGACACTTTTGAGAAAGCGGAGATACTTCCGTCCGCCGAGGAAAAACTCAATCTCATTGGCTCGGGCGGCCAGTGCGGGTTGACTCCTGATCAGGGCCGCGAGTTCCGGAGCGTCTTCCCGACGGCGAATCGTCTGCCCGTGAGGATCCTTCGCCCAGCTCGGCCCGATGTCGTTGCGATGACAGAACAGGCACTCGTCGCCCGTGACATATTCAGGAAGGGGTTGGCCGGCATGCGTGCTGCCCCAGGCAGCCGGGTCTCGTCGAACCGGTTCCGCCTGACGAGCCTGCTGAGTCCCACGGGAGAAGGCAACTCCCACCCCGATGCCCAGCAGGATTACCGCCCTCATCACCCGGCATGGCTTCATCCCGTGTGGCCTCCTCAGTGGGCCCGCCATTATACGATGGTTGGTCGGCTCAGGTCGAGAGCAACGATACCCCAGAACTCCTCGACCGTGACAGATGCTGGCAATTCCTGCGGGAATGCCGGCGCTCGTCTGGACGCTTCGCCGGTTCATTCAAGGACCGCCGGTCTCGTCAGCGAAATCGAGGATGCACACCTCGCTTCGCCATCAAATGACCAGACGATGAGAATCGTCTGCGGATGAAAAGGGGTCACGCATTGGTGGGAACCGTTGTTTCGGGCACTTCTCGCATTTGGCGGACGAATTTTGGAGGAGCGACGTATGCGACGACGGACAATTGCTGTCATTAGCACCGTGATTCTTTTTCTGGCGGCCGGGCTGAGGCCGTCAGTTTCCCAACACCCCTCGATTCGACGCATTGACGAGATGGTTCCGATGCGCGATGGCGTGCGGCTCGCCACCACGATTTTTCTGCCCGAGGGAGAAGGGCGGTGGCCCGTCATTCTCATGCGTACGCCCTACGGGAAGGACCTGTTTGCGACAGCGGCGTCTTTCTGGACAAGCCGTGGCTACGCCTTCGTCGTTCAGGATTGTCGCGGCCGATTCAAAAGCGAGGGTCAATACCGCCCGTTCCTCGACGATCATACCGACGGCTACGACACTGTCGAATGGATAGCCGCACAACCCTGGTCCACGGGGAAAGTGGGGATGTACGGAGCATCGGCGATGGGCATTGTGACGAACCTGGCGGCAATGATGAATCCTCCACATCTTGTGGCGGGATTCGTCATGGTCGCCCGATCGAGCGTCTATCATCAAACGGCGTACATCGGTGGGGTCTACCGCAAAGAGATGAACGATACCTGGCTCAAAAGACAGAACGCCGAATGGGTCATCGCTGAAACCCTCAAGCATTACCTCGACGATGGCGCCTTCGACCTGAACGAAATCTACAAGCACTGGGAGAAGATCCGCATTCCCATTTACAACTGGGGCGGGTGGTACGACATCTTCTCCCAGGGAACGATTGATAATTTCGTCGGCCTGCAACATCGGGGTGGTGGGCTGGCGCTCGGCAATCAAAAGCTCATCATGGGTCCCTGGGGACATGGTCAAATCGAGGAAGTGAAGTATCCGCCGAATTCCGTCGTCAGCGCACAGGAGGAAGCCGCTCGCTGGTTCGATTACTGGCTCAAGGGGATTGACAACGGGATTATGCGCGAGCCGCCGGTGCGCTACTACGTGATGGGTGATGTGACAGATCCTCGGGCGCCCGGCAACGAGTGGCGGACGGCATGGGACTGGCCGGTGCCGGCACGTCCTACGTCTTTGTTTTTGAGAGCGGGGGGCGGATTGAGCGAGACCCTTCCTCCAGAGCAGGAGAGCACCAGCAGCTATGTCTACGATCCCCGCAATCCCGTTCCCACCGTCGGTGGGGCCAATCTCTTCATCAAACGCGGGCCGATGGACCAGCGAGCAATCGGCGAGCGCAAGGACGTGCTGAAGTTTCAGACACCCCCCCTGGAACAACCGATCGAAGTCACCGGGCGTGTGACGGTCGAGCTATGGGCCGAAAGCGATGCTCCCGATACCGATTGGATGGCCAAGCTCATTGACGTTTATCCCGATGGAGCGGAACGACTCGTTCTGGATTCGGCTCTCCGGGCCCGCTTCCGCGAGGGATTCACGCGCGAAGTGTTCATGAAAAAGGGAGAGGTCTATAAGTTCACGATTGATCTCTGGTCAACGAGCCTGATTTTCAATCGGGGCCATCGGATTGCCGTGCACATCACAAGCTCGAACGATCCGAGATTCGATCCGAATCCCAATACGGGAAAGCCTCCTCGGGCGGATAGTGAGACTCGCCCGGCACATAACACCATTCATCACGATCGGGCGCATCCGTCCCGGATCATCCTTCCCGTGGTCCCTTCGATGTCGGAGCCTTTGAAGCCTGCTGGATCGTCGTCGAGGACTGCCGCGCCGTGACCGAAGAGGGAGAGTGTGGGGTCATCTGGTGGGGCAGGGGGGCGCCGGCGGCCGCCCGAACCGGGACGGAGGGGAGAGCAGCCGCCTTTGTGAGTGAGGCTTCCGCTCATCGCTGAAGGCAAGGTCCCTCGGAGGTCGGCGCTCATTTTCCGTCTTGACAGGCCAAGGGGTTTCCGGTAATCTCACGGCAGCAACCGACCGACCAACCGGTCGGTTGGTTGCCCGTCGGCCTGATTGATAGATCATCGTGGTGAGGGATGAAACTCTGATGGTCGCCACCAACGCGCCAGTAGTTTTCTCCTCGAAAAGGCAAGCGTTCTCCGGCTACCATCTCAGCGAGCTTGTGGAAAGGGAATGTAATCCTTGAGCGCCTGTCTGAGAGAGGGGTGGCGATCCGTCGTTATTGTCTCGATGAGGTGTTGTTGATCACCCGTCGGCGGGGTGGTCTCCGTCCGACGAGACTCTTCTCGCCCGGAGCGAGGATGAAAGGAGGGAGGACGATGAAGCCAAGACTTTCCTGGTTGCTGCTTGTGATCGCCGGCCTGCTCGCGGTGGCGGTGCCGGTTTATCCGCAGGCCGATGTCTCGACCGCGACGATCAAAGGAACAGTGATGGATCAAAATCGGGCCGTCATTCCGGGGGCCACGGTGACGGTTCGGAATATTGCTAAAGGGGTGAGTCGGTCGGTCACAACCGGCCCCGATGGCAGTTACCTGATCTCGCTGCTTCAGCCCGGCATCTACGAACTTCGGGCGGAAGCGACGGGTTTTGAGACACTGGTCGTTGACCAACTGGAGCTGCGGGTGGGGCAGATTGCGGTCTACGATCTATCGCTTCGTGTGGGCGCGATCACCAGCGAAGTCGTGGTCACCGGAGATGTGCCGGTGATTGAGGTCGAGCGCACACAACAAGCCAATACGATTACGGAGCGGGAGATCGAGAATCTACCCAACATCGCTCGCGGCTTCACGGCGTATGTGTTCATTCTTCCCGGCGTTTCCAGCTCTGATGCTCCCCGCGCCCAGCAGCCCTATTTCACCTTCGGGAGTTCGGGCTTTTCCATCGGTGGCAGCAACGGTCGAAATAACCTGGTCACGGTGGACGGGGGAGAGAACGAATATGGGTCGGGGCAATTGCGATTCGGACTCAGTCCGGAGGCCATCCAGGAGTTTCAGGTCAACCGTAACGCCTTCAACGCGGAGTACGGTTTTACAGCGGGAACTGCTGTCAACGTGGTCACGCGCAGCGGGACGAACGAGTTTCATGGCAGTGGGTATACCTACTATCGCTCGCAGAAGACCTCGGCGCGGAACTTCTTCGATCGGCGACCCCGGAAGGCGTTCAATCAGGTGGTCTATCCGGGGTTCACTTTAGGAGGGCCGCTTGTGCGCAACCAGGCGTTCTTTTTCACCTCCTACGAGTGGACGAAGTCGGACATCGCGCGCTTCCGTCGGTACACCGACAATCCGGCGATTCTGGGACCGACCCCGGCCCAAACGGCCTATCTCAATCAAATGGAAAGCGCCGGCAGTGCCGAGTTACGGGGACTGGCGGATTCGTTGCGCCGATTGCTGACGGCCAGGAACTTCCCTCATACGATGAAACTGCTCACTGAGAACGAGGGAACGTTCAACGCTCCGGATCGCATTCACAACTGGCTCTTTCGCGTGGACTGGCGGCTGGGTTCGAATGATTTCCTGTCGGCGCGATTCACGCTCTTCCGCAGCGATACCGATGGTCTTGGCGCGAGCAACACGATCGCTCCGAGCAATGCCAATGCGGTCTTCGCCCGTGACTACACACTCACCGTGACGTGGGCGCATAATTTCGGCGCGCGCGTGGTGAATCATCTGCGCGCGCAGGTGGTTCCCAATAACTCGGCTCTTGCTCTGCCCAAGGATCCGACGGGAACCCAGGTCAATATCAGTGGGGTGGGAATTTTCGGCCGTTATCGCTTCAATCCCTTCAACACGTTCCAGGATCGTTTCCAGATTGACGACACGGTCGCGTTGTCTCACGGCAAGCACCTGATCAAATGGGGTGGCTCCTATCGTCCGGTGAATTATCGGGTCGTCAACGAGCTGTGGTTCGGCGGCGAATGGACGTTCTCCTCGGGCGTCTATCCGCTCGGGCTTCTGGTCCCGGCTTCGTTGCAACCGGCCTTTGCCGCCTTCAACGCCTCCATAGGGGCTCCGGCGAGCGGTCCTCCGGCTGCCAATCTCACGGCGCTCCAGTCCTATAGCCTGGGCATGCCCTTCCTCTATCGTCAGGGGTTCGGTAATCCCGTCTGGGCGGATTGGGCCCACTACGTGGCAGCGTTTGTTCAGGATTCCTGGAAGGTCACGCCGCGATTCACGCTCGATTACGGGGTTCGCTTCGACTACGATAACGAAGCGGCCCCTCTGTCGGCCAATGCCTATGTCTCTCCCCGATTGGGTTTTGCCTGGGATCCCTGGGGAGATCGGAAGACGGTCATTCGAGGCGGCGGCGGGATTTTCGTCTCTCCCATTTACTATCAGGTCGCGTATGTTACGAGTCTGCTCGATGACAGCGGGCGCTTCATCAATCAGGTCTTCCGCACGCCCGCATTCACGACGCAATCACCCATTCGACTCTGGCAATTTGGCGTGTCCCGGGGCAAGCTCCCCTTCCGGGCGCTCAGCGAGGAGGACGTCAAAGCCTTCGGCATTTCCACCGAGCGAGGGTCTCCCGGACGAGTGATCTTCGAGGCGGATCGGGATTACGAGAACAACTACTCGATTCAGGCGAGCTTGGGAATCGCCCGGGAACTTGTGCGCGATCTCTCGCTGGAAGTGGCCTATCAAATGTATCGCGGCGTTCACCTCCAGATGCCCCACGAAGTCAACTATCGGGAGTCGGGGCGGGTTCATCCGATCTTCGGCCCGCAATTGACGGCGATTGATCCGACCATCGTGCAGAAGAATCTCTACAGCTCCATCGGGAACTCGATCTATCACGGCATGACGGCCTCACTGACCAAGCGCTTCAGTCACAATTTCTCGCTGCTGGTCAACTACACCTTCAGCAAGGCGATTGACGACGTGACGGACTTCAATTCCTCATTCCACCCGATGCTGCCGACGCGGTTGGATCTGGAGCGAGCCATTTCCACGTTCGACATTCGCCACATCTTTGTGGCGAGTGGTGTGTTTCGCACGCCCTTCCGGGCCGGTTCGGGACAGAACCCGCTGGCGCGCATCCTGGCGGACATCACGCTCACGCCCGTCATTCGATTGCAAACGGGGATCCCGTTCACGATTCTGGCGGGCACTGACGTCAACGGCGATACCCATGCCGAACAAGATCGGCCCATAGCCGCCTCTCGCAATACGGGCATCGGCGACAATTACTACAATGTTGACCTGCGCCTCAACAAGCAGTTCTATATCGCTCGCGATTCGGGCGTGCGCATCGAAGCGATTGTCGAGGTGTCGAATCTGTTCAACCGGGCCAATTTCCTATCGGTCAATAATGTTGTGGGAACCACATCGCCGCTGCTCAACGGACCGTTCAATCAAAGAGGCAGCAAGGCGATTCCCAGCACGTCGCCGCTCGGCTTCACCTCGGCGGCGCCCGGACGGCAGTTCCAGTTCGCCCTGAAGCTGGCTTTCTGATGGCGATGTGGTATCCGCTTGACGGTCTGCGAAAAACAGAGGCGGGAAAACCTGAACTTCTGGCCTATGCACTTGAAAGCCCGTACTCCGTCCGGGGGAGTTCCCGGTGGAGTACGGGCTACGACCACGAAACATGAAAACTCTTTCCTGTCCTTTCGCGTCTTTTGAGGGCTATTTGCCGAAAAGTTCCGGCCATAGCTTTCGGCCTTTTTCACCGAGACAAAATCAACCAGTCTGAATCTGTGCCATCTGTGGCCGATTTTCGGGAGGAGGGGAAAACTATGCTCAGACGTGTACGGGTGATCATGTGCCTGCTTATGTTCCTTGCTCTGGGGAGCGAAGGTCATCAGAAGAGCAAGGCGGACCGTTTGCTGAGCGATCCAATTCGCCTTGATTCCGGTTTGGTATCGGGTCAGCGCGTCGGCGAGGCAGGGGACGTGCGCGTGTACAAGGGGATTCCCTATGCGGCTCCGCCCGTGGGGGAGAATCGGTGGAAGCCGCCTCAGCCGGTGACCCCGTGGCAAGGCGTTCGCGCTGCCCTGGAGTACGGTCCATCCTGCCCCCAGCACAATGTGCTGGAGCGACTCTATGGAGGAAAGCTCGGGCCGACCAGTGAGGATTGTCTCTATCTCAACGTCTGGACGCCAGCCAGGCGGGCGGATGAACGATTACCCGTCATGGTCTGGATTCATGGTGGGGGGTACACGGCGGGCTCCGGATCGAGCCCGTATTACGACGGCGCGAACCTGGCCCGTCGAGGCGTCGTGGTAGTAACGTTCAACTATCGGTTGGGAATCTACGGTTTCTTCGCCCATCCTCTCCTGTCCAGGGAATCACCTCACGGCGTGTCGGGCAATTACGGGCTGCTCGACCAGATTGCGGCTTTACAATGGGTCAAACGAAATATTGCCGCGTTTGGCGGAGATCCCAATCGCGTCACCATCTTCGGCGAATCGGCGGGAGCGGGGAGCGTCTGCTATCTCATGGTCTCGCCCCTGGCCAGGGGCCTGTTCCACCGAGCCATCGCTCAGAGCGGATCGGCATTTGGCCAGAATCGTCATCTCAAAGAGTCCTGGTATGGCCAGGAACCGGCGGAGCGCGTCGGCGTGCGAGCGGCCGAACGCCTGGGCTGTGACAAGGCGAGCGATCCGCTGGCAGCCCTGCGGGCCAAATCGAGTGAAGAGTTGCTGGCCATCACAGGGGCCGGATTGGGAGCCGGCGGAGCTGGAACTTTCTCTTTCGGGCCAATTGTGGACGGGTGGGTCGTTCCCGATGATCCCGGAGCGATCTTCGAGGCGGGCCGACAGCATCCCGTTCCGCTCATTGTTGGGAGCAATGCGGACGAAGGAACGATCTTCCTTCTCACCTCACCTGTGAGCGATGTAGCCGGCTTTCGTGCGATGATTACCTCGACCTTCCGCGAGAGAGCGCAGGATGTTCTCGCCCTTTATTCGGGTGCCGACGCGAGCGACGCACGCGCCCTCATGAACCGGTTCGTGACTGATTCCCGGTTCGTGGCACCCGCCCGGTTCTTTGCCCGGATGCAGAGTCGGGTGAGCCGTGCTTATCTTTATCACTACACCTGGGTGATGCCGAACGCGCGAGGCGCCCAACTCGGGGCCTTTCATGCCTCGGAGATTCCCCTGGTCTTTGGCAATCGTGAGGTGACGACGCTTACACAAGAGCAATGGAATAAGGGACCGTCCGCCGCTCTGATGGCCTACTGGGTTCAGTTTGCACGCACGGGCGATCCCAACGTCAAAGGGTGGCCCGCATGGCCGTCTTACGATCCCACCTCTGACCGTTACATGGAGTTCGGCACGGAAGTCGCCGTGCGCGCCCATCTCCGCAAGGAGGCGTGCGATCTTTTTGAGAGGATCGCCGCCGAGCGTCGAGCGAAGCGACACACCGGCTCTGCACCCTGATCGAGGAGGGCACGCGCTTGGGGAAAGGGACTCCTCCCGCGAGGATGGGACAACGAGGCGGACTCAAGGCCAGGAGGCCCTTGAACCCGACCGATTGGTCGGTCGGTGGAGGGAATTTCGCTTGACGAATACCCGCGCTCTTCATAAAATCTGCATGCATCATCAAACAGCAAGGGAGGTGTTGCGATGAGGACAGTCACGCAGGTGATGGCACTCGGGATCATTGGATTTTTCGCCCTCACGGCGACCTATTCGTCTGGTCAGGCAGATAGTCCGAAAAAGCAGGTGACGTTCACCAGAGATGTCGCCCCGATTTTCTACAAAAACTGTGTTATCTGTCATCGCCCTAATGATCTGGCCCCCATGTCGCTGCTGACCTACAGGGATGCCCGTCCCTGGGCCAAAGCCATCCGGGAAAAGGTGCTGACGCGAGAGATGCCTCCCTGGCATGCCGATCCGCGCTATGGAGAATTTGTCAATGATCGGCGACTGACCGAACAGGAGATTCAGACCATCGTTGCCTGGGTTGATCAAGGGGCCAAGGAAGGCGATCCGAAGGATCTGCCTCCGGCGCCGCAGTTTCCCGAAGGGTGGCATATCGGCAAACCGGATGTGGTTCTGACAATGGCCGAAGAGCATACGGTCGAAGCCGAGGGGCCGGATGACTATCTCTATTTCACCATCCCCACCAACTTCAAGGAAGACCGATGGGTCCAGGCCGCCGAAGTGCGTCCCGGCAATCGCAAGGTCGTTCATCATGTGATCGCGTTCATCCAGACGCCGGAGATGATCGCGGCTGCCGCCCGTGCCGGTCGAGGCCGTCGAGATAGTGCCGCCAGCATCTTTTATCGTGATGGTACGCTCTTCCGCGTGCGGATGGATGCACCCGTGTACGACGACGGCTGCAGCCGGGACAATGGAGGATCGGCTTTTGGCGTGGGGGAGGACGGAGGTGACAACTTTGGCCGATTGCTCACGGGCTATGCCCCCGGGAAGGATTGGGATGTGTGGCCCATCGGCACGGCCAAAAAGATCCCTGCCGGTTCCAATATCCTCCTCCAGATGCACTACACCAAAGTGGGAACGGTGGAGAAGGACCGAACGAGCATCGGTTTGATCTTCGCCAAAGAGCCTCCGAAGAAAACGATCATCACCCGAGGCATCGCGAATCACTATTTCCTGGTGCCGCCGGGAGCCGAGAATCACGAAGTGACCGCCTGCGCGAAATTTGATCGAGACATCACCATCATCGGCTATATGCCCCACATGCATCTTCGGGGCAAGGACATGAAGTACGAGGTGGTCTACCCCGACGGGAAACGGGAGACCCTGCTCTATGTGCCCAAGTACGATTTCAACTGGCAGCAGACCTACACGCTGAAGGAGCCCAAGCGAATTCCCGCCGGATCGAAGATCATCGTCACCGCCCATTTCGACAATTCGGCCAAAAACAAATACAACCCGGATCCCACGAAACCGGTGCGGTGGGGTGATCCGACCTATGATGAGATGATGATCGGCTGGATGAGCTTCACCGTTGAGGAGGGTTCGAGCAGGCCGGTTGTAGCCAGCGCGCCGAAGGGCCAGTAGCCGTGACGTCACGGCGGGACATCCCACTGGCGAATCGAGGGGCTGTCTCAGCCTGTGGGTCACCGGGAAATTGCCGCCTCGTGTTACCGTCCGTGGGGCCATCACCGTGCGCGATTGTTCTCTGATAACCGGGTCGGCCAATCAATGCCGCGCGTCTTTCTTATGAAACGCCGGGAGTGGAGCCTGTACGGTCTCGGCCTGTGCGTCTTGATTCTTGTCGCATTCCGTAGCGGATCGGCTCATGTCCCGATCACGACGAAGGTGCGTTTCACCCGCGAAGTGATTCGCATCTTTCAGCAGAACTGTCTGGGGTGTCATCGTCCTGGTGGGATTGCTCCGTTTTCCCTCGCCAGCTACGAAGAGGCCCGCCCCTGGGCCAAGGCCATCAAAGAGGAACTCCTGGAAAAGCGAATGCCACCCTGGAATGCACTCAAGGGATTCGGCGATTTTCGCAATGCGCCGCCTCTCATGCAAAACGATGTGGATCTCGTTGTGAACTGGGTCGAGGGTGGAGTTCCCAGGGGGGACGCCAAGGATCTTCCGCCGGAACCCTTAATCAGTTCGGACTGGCCTCTTGGAGTGCCCGACCGTGTCGTCGAGCTGCCCGTAGTTGAGGTCGCCGCCGATGCGGATGAATTTCGCTGTCTTCCCGTACCCCTGTCGCTTGGCCGAGATGTTTGGGTCTCGGCGTTCGATCTCGATCCCGGCAACGGGACGGTCGTTCACTGTGCGACATTTTATCGTGAACGGCGAGAGGAAGAGCCGAAAAGCTACGCCGACGGTCGTGAGATCGCTTCACCAGGGCAAAGCTGTCCGCCTCCCGGTGAGATTCTCGGTACGTGGGTGCCCGGATTGACTCCGGCCCACCTGTCCCCGGGGATCGGATACAGAATCTCGCCGGAGACACGACTTGTCGCCCGAGTTCACTACCGGGGTAGGGGAGAGGCGACCGTGGTGCACAGTCGCATTGGACTCTATTTCTCCCGAAGTGGGCGGAACCGTCCGATCACGCTCATTTCATTCACCAGTCCGTCGGAGCGCATTCCTCCCGGTGAGAGCCGTCATGCTCTCCGACTGCAGCACATCGTTGAGAGTGATCTCGCCGCCGTCGCCGTCTTGCCCCTCGCCCATCCATTGCTCGTGTCGCTTCAGGTGACGGCATACCGACCGGATAACACGGCAACCGTTCTTCTCTGGACGCGCGGATCGCGGTTTGACTGGCGACCAACTTACATCTACAAGGAACCGGTCCCTCTGCCACGCGGGACGCGGCTGGTCGTCACGGCCTATTTCAACAATTCGTCGGAAAATCCCTTCATGGAGAATGAATCTCCGAAACCGGTGCGGTTGTCCGAGATCACCCCGGATTCGCTGTGCACTCTTCTGGTCGTTCCCGAAAAGTAGCGCGGGCTTTCCAGTCTGTGCTTCCGGTCGCTCCCGAAAAATAGTGCGAAGTTTCCAGTCTGTGCGACGGTGGGACAAAAATGGCCGCGGGGTGGAATTCACCCTTTGAGCCGATCATGGCTCGATTCTAGCGCAGTCGTTCGGCTCGCACGGTGAAGGACACCGTGGTCAACGTTTCTCCTCGCAGAAACTGCGACCAGATGCGGTAGATGCCCGGACGCGGGAAGAGCGCCTGGAATGTCACATGGGGTCCCCCTCGAAGCGTTTCCCGATCTGCAGTGTCGGGAACCGTCTCGGTCGGATGCGAATGGATGTAGTCCGATTGATCCTGACTCAAAATGAGGGTGTGTCCCCAAGCCGCCAGATAGGGGCGAAGGTCAGTCACGGGATCGCCCGTCTTCTCGTCGGTGAGATAGTATTTGAGAGTTGTCTCCCGCCCGGCGATGATCGTGGGGGGATCGAGCGTCAGGTCAATCTTCATCCCGCTGGCAATTCGAGTGAGAGTGGTGTCGGGCACAAGCTGTGGAATGGAGGCGAAGAGATCGGGCTGGAAGCCTGCTGTCACCAGGTGAGTCTGAAGGACCTGTGGCAGTCCCTCCGCCGGATAGAAATCACAATAAAGCTTGTAGATTCCCGGTTGCGGGAGGACTGTCTCGATGACGAAACTCCCATCGGGCTGAAACGCGGGGTGAATATGCTGGAAGTGACTCATGTCCTGGCTGACGATGAACAGGTGAAACAACTCATCGTGCATGATGACGAAATCTCTGACCTGGCGACCCGTTTTCGGATTGATGACGGTGAAGCGCAGCGTGAGCTTTCGGTTAGGAACAATCGTAGCCGGTTCCGTCGTCAGCCTGAGGTCGAATTCTCCCGGGGTCGGAGGCGCCAGCGGAGCAAGTGGCATCAGGCACTTGGGACATTTTCCCGGTTCGCCCGACCGAATATCGAGATGCATCGGACAGGCATAGACCTGAGGGTATGGCGAAGATGGGCTGGGCGGGCGATTCGTTTCCGATTGAGCCGGTGATGTCGAGGACTGCCCCTGAATTGTCCCGGTCGTCTCAGGGGAGAGCCGGTCCTTGATCGCCGCCGGCCTGGCGGGCGGGATCGAGAGGATCAGCAGCGTAATTGCCGTTAGAGATGTCGGCCGCAGCGTCATAGCCACATACCTCCGCCAGAATTAAGCATCGGCAGATGGCTGAGCTTCAAGAGCCGTTTGCTGTCGCATCCACTGCTGGAGCTTCTGCATGTCTTTGCTGACGGTGCGGGACCCGGCGTACAGAATTCCCGTCAGGATGAGGGCGAGCGAGGGGATGAGATACATCGCCGAGTGCAACCCTTCGTCTCGGAACGGTTCTAATGCCTGGCGCGTCGCATCGAAGATCCCCGCGGCGCGAGCCGCCTGCTCGGTGAAGTAGTCGCTGGCCAGTCCCGTCGCCAGCGGACCGAACGAGGCTCCGAGCAGGTACATGGCGAAGAAATAGAGGGCCATCGCCGTTCCCCGGAGGGACGGCTCGATGACATCCTGGATGGTCGAGTAGACGGTGGCGTAATAAACATACATGACGGCGCAGCCCAACCCCATGAATGTCGTGAACGCCAGCGTCGCTCCGCGCGGCTGATCGAGCGCCAGAAAGATCAGCGGGACCGACAGTAGCAACGAACCCGTCGCCACCAGCAATCGCCCATTCGTCGCCCGCCGGGTGATCGCGTCGCCGAGCCATCCTCCCAGAATCAGACCGGGAATCCCCGAAAGGCCGAAAACGATCATCGAGATGAAGCCGGCCTCCCGGATGTCAACGCCGTGATAGCGCATGAGGAACGGAGAGAGAAACGACCCAATCGCGTACATGTTGAAGTTGTGAAGAGCCCCGGAGAGGATGATCCACCACATCGTCGGAGTGCTGAGGACGAGTTTGTAGGGTGATCCCTCTCGGCGATTCGCTCCGATGCTGTGTGCTTCCGAAGCCCCTCGCGTCGGTTCTCGAATGAGCAGGGCTAACGCGGCGCAGATCAGGCCGGGGATTCCTGCGACATAAAAAGATGGTCGCCAGCCGTAGGCGCGCGCAATGGAACTGCTGACGGCGAAGCTGAGCGCGATGCCAACCGGCAAGCCGAGCATGAAGATGGAGAGGGCTTTCGCCCGATCCTTGGCCGGGAAATAATCGCCGATGAGCGACGTCCCGGCAGGAGCGCATGTGGCCTCGCCGACGCCGACGCCCAGCCGGAGCACGAATAGTTGCCAGAACGAGCGGGCCAAGCCCGATGCCGCCGTGAGAAGGCTCCAGACAAAGACGCCCGCCGCGAGAATGCGCGTGCGCGTTCCCTTGTCCGCCAGTCGTCCCAGTGGAACGCCGACAAACGCATAAAGAAGCGTGAATGCCGTGTTCAAGGCTCCGATCTGGGTATCGCTCAGGTTCCACTCTTTCCGAATCGGCTCGGTGACGGCGCCAAGAATCTGGCGGTCGAAGAAATTCATCGTGTTGATGGCGAAGAGCACTGCTAAGGCATAGAGACTTCCCGAATGCCGCGTCATCTTCTGCTCCCCTCACCGTTTCGTCTGTCCCGCTGTCGGCGTCATCATAGCCAAAACCGGCCCTCGACGGAAGGTCTGTGCTGACGCTGAGGGGCCATTCCAGGAGCGAGCCGGACCGGACCGGTGTCTCCCCTGCCAGCGCATGGCGAGTGCCGGCGGGCGGCTCTTTGGGTCACTCTTTTCTCTCCTTCTCCAGCAGGCGTTTCAGCTCCTCGATGCGCTCGACCAGACGAGGGATCTCCTTCATGGCGCTGGCGCTATCCGTTGCATGAACCAGGGCGGCGATCCCTGCCCGGATTTCGTCGCGGCGGGCGAGAAGTTCATCGCTGCGGGGCCTCGAAAGGATGGGGAGCAGGGGCGTTAATTCGTCGCGTTTTTGCACAAGGGTCTGGAACTCCGATGGGAGCGCCGGGAGATATTCCAGTCCGTGACACCCGGCACACACATAGGCGAAGCTTATATTCGCTCGGATGCCGCCGATGGCATGAGCCCCGTGACAGTGAACGCAATCGAGCCGGGCAATTCGCTGCCGTTCTCTGTAGTGACGGCTCGTTGTGAAGACCTCAACAATCCGGGTATGGCACGGGCGACAGATCATCAACGTTTGATCGGGCGTTGGCCGGCCCACAAAGCCGTTCATGTGAGCCCTTCGCTGATCGCTTGTCGAAGAGTCTCCCGCGTGACAGATGGTGCAGGCGAACCCTGTTCGGCCATGTGTGCTCTCTCGATAGAGGACAACGAGCCATTCATCGCGTTTGGCGTGACAGGCTACGCACTGATCTTCGCCTCTGACCTTAACGGAGGTCAAAGGTGCATCCCGCTCCGACCCTGACAGATCATGGATGCGCCCGCTCGAAACGATGTGATGTCGCCCTTTTTGCGAGCGGTGGCGATCCCTTGCTCTCTCGGCTGATGCTGTCGCGCCGAGAAACAGCAGGATGAGGAGGACAGGCGCCATCGGAAATCTTCGGCGACGCATGATGAGGCCTGCCGATGCAGTCATTGTCTCATCGCCCCTCTTTGAGACGCCGATCATTTTGATCGAAAACTCGGGCGGGTGCAATCTCCTTGAGGCCAGTCGGGTTGGATCAGTGCCACCTTTTCCATTGAGATCGGTTGCGTCCACCGAGGGGCCTGGCTATATTTTTCCCACCCCGGAGCAACAATCTTCGGCAAGGAGGGAACTATGGCCAGGACAACACGACGTCACTTTATAAAATGGGCGGCTCTTGGAGCATGGGCAGCACGTTCACCCCGCGTCGTTCGGGCGATGCGAACCGAAGGACGAATCCATCAACTGATTCCTGAACCCATGGTCGCGCCGCAGGGGGCACCGAGCGATCGTGTTCGCATTGCCACCATCGGAATGGGCGGCCAGGGCATGGCCGATACGATGGCGGCCCTGCGCGTCCCGGGTGTGGAGCTGGTGGCGGTCGCCG
>DATLZR010000072.1 GCA_035573895.1 Blastocatellia bacterium
CCCGGTGCTGGCCGGTCGCCGCTCACTCTGAAGGTGCGACCCTTTACGTCACCCTCTGTCAGGGCTCGCGTCGGTGGGATCTTCCGTGCGATTATCTGGCCTGTGGCTTTCATCTCGTGCCCAATGTCGAGCTGGCGCAGCATCTCGGTTGTGTCGTCGAGAACGGATGCGTTCGCGTGAACGAATTTCAAGAGACGACCGTTCCGGGAGTTTTCGCTGCCGGAGAGCCGACGGGCATCGGCGGTGTCGAGCGGGCGCTCGTCGAGGGAGAGATCGCCGGATATGCCGCCAGCGGACGCTTCGATGTCGCTCGTCGCCTGTTCGGGCGACGCCAGCGGTGGCACCGATTCGCTCGCCTCCTGGAGGAAACTTTTACCCTGAGCGACGAACTGAAGGCGCTTCCCACCGACGAGACAATTCTCTGTCGCTGCGAAGATGTGCTCTTTGGTCGGGTGCGTCGCTTTCGCTCCTGGCGCGAGGCCAAGCTTCACACCCGCTGCGGCATGGGTCCGTGTCAGGGACGCGTCTGCGGTACCGCCGTTGAATTCCTTCTCGGATGGGAGCGCGATTCGGTACGACCTCCTCTCTTTCCCGCTCGGATTGAGAGCCTGATGCAAGGCTCCCTCACGGCGAGAGAGGGGCTGGCGACGTGAGGAGCGAAAACGCCGATGTCCACCGATGAACACGGAGGCGCGCAGATCGCCGTTGTCATTTGCGCGGGTCGGTGGATTTGTCGTGATTTTGTGCGAGGGCCCTCTGCCCCTCGCATCAGCAGGAGGAAAGGACAATGACGATGACGTGGATGGGCGTAATGCCCGCAATCACAACCTGTTTTGATGAGACGCTCGCTGTTGATCATGCGTTTATGGCCCGTCACTGCCGGTGGCTGGTGGATCACGGGTGCACCGGGATCGTAGCCCTGGGGTCGCTCGGAGAAGGGGCGACGCTGTCGTTCAATGAAAAGCTCGACATCCTGCGCACCTGCGTTCAGGCGGTCGGTGACCGGGTGCCGGTTGTCTCGGCAGTCTCAGCCTTGAGCACTGCCGAAGCCGTCGAGATTGCCCGTCAGGCGGAGAAGATCGGCTGCCGGGGATTGATGGTCTTACCGCCCTACGTCTATCGGGGCGACTGGCGCGAGATGAAAGCTCATGTGGCGGCCGTTTTTCGTGCGACGCGCCTCTCCTGCATGCTCTACAACAACCCTGTCGCTTACGGCACCGATTTCCTGCCCGAACAGATCGCCGAACTGGCGGCGGAGCATGAAAATTTTCACGCCGTCAAGGAGTCCAGCACCGATGTCCGCCGCGTGACGGCCATTCGGGCACTCGTTGGAGATCGGCTGGCCGTCTTTGTCGGCGTGGACGATGCCATCGTCGAGGGCATCGCCATGGGAGCCGTCGGATGGATCGCCGGACTCGTCAACGCCTTGCCGAAAGAATCCGTCACTCTCTTTGACCTGGCGCGGCGGGGGGAGTGGGAGAAAGCGTTCGCACTCTATCGCTGGTTCTTGCCACTTCTGCGCATGGATACGGTGCCGAAGTTCGTTCAGCTCATCAAGCTGGTGCAGCAGGAAGTCGGCATGGGTAACGCGCGCGTTCGTCCGCCTCGATTGGAGCTGGTGGGCGCGGAACTCGAACAGGCCCGTGCGATCATTCGGACGGCGTTGGCGTCGCGTCCATCCTTGTGAGCGGGTCCGTAAACAAATGCGGGGGAGAAGGAAATGGGCCTCACCGCCCACGTGCCTGCGGATGCGATCATCTGTCGGGAGACGATTTTTAGAGGAATCGCTCAATGAGTCTACGACGAACGATGAGAACGGGGAGCGCACGGGCAAGCGTGCTTCTTCTCAGTGGCAGGACCGGTGGGAAAGGCGCCTGCGCTTCCCGGCTATTTTCGGAGGAGGATGATGGTGGAGCTTCACGGGACATCGCTCATCGGTTCTCGCCGTGCTCGCCCCGGACGAGAGGCCTTTCAGGGATTCAATCCGGCAACGGGTGAAAAGCTGATGCCGATGTACTACTCGGCCAGCGCTGAGGATGTCAATGAGGCGGTGCGCCTGGCCAGTCAGGCATTTCCTCTCTACAGCCGGGCATCGGGTCGGCAGAAGGCTCTTTTCCTACGCCGGATTGCCGCCAACATCGAGGCGCTGGGCGACGCTTTGATCGAGCGGGTCGTGGCCGAGACGGCGTTACCGCCCGCCCGCGTGCAGGCCGAGCGCGCGCGAACCTGCTTTCAACTCCGGCTTTTCGCCGATCTCGTCGAAGAGGGATCTTGGGTGGATGCCCGCATTGATCGTGGAGATCCCGCGCGTCAACCCCTGCCGAAGCCGGATGTGCGATCGCTTCAGCGCCCGCTCGGTCCGGTCGTTGTTTTTGGTGCGAGCAATTTTCCGCTGGCGTTTTCCGTTGCCGGTGGAGACACGGCGTCGGCATTAGCGGCGGGCTGTCCGGTGATCGTCAAAGCCCATCCCGCCCATCCCGGGACATCGGAACTGGTCGGCAGTGCCATTGGCGAGGCCGTTGGCGCCTGTGGCTTGCCCGAAGGGGTTTTCTCGCTGCTCTTTGATGCCGGAACGGAAGTTGGGCGCGCTCTGGTGACGCATCCTCTGGTGAAAGCCGTGGGATTCACTGGCTCGCGGGCAGCCGGGCTCGCTCTGATGCAGGCGATCGCCACGCGTCCCGAACCGATTCCGTTCTACGCCGAGATGAGCAGCATCAACCCGATTTTCATCCTGCGGGGTGCTCTCGGCCAGCGGGGAGAACAAATCGCCGCAGGTCTTCATTCATCCGTGACGCTCGGAGCCGGTCAGTTTTGCACCAAGCCCGGCATCGTTGTGCTCGAAGAGACGAACGGCCTCTCCCGGTTCATCGAGAAGCTCACCGAATTAATGGTCACCACCAGCCCGTTCACACTTTTGACGCCGGGAATCTCGTCGGCCTATCGCGCAGCCGTGACGGCTCGCCATTCGCATCCCCGGCTGAAGACCCTTGTTCCCGCGCCGGAGCCGGCAGCCTCCTGTCAAGCGAGTGCGGCGCTGTTTCAAACCGATGCGGCGTCGTGGCTGGCCGAGCCGGAGTTGAGTACTGAAGTTTTCGGCCCTTCCACGCTGCTGATTACCTGTTCTAGCCGGGAGGAGGTGCTTCACATCGCCCGTTCGCTCGAAGGGCAATTGACGGCGACGCTCCATGCAACGGAAGAAGACCTCGCCGGGTTTCACGACCTCATCGCCATTCTGGAGACGAAGGTGGGACGACTCATCATCAACGGCTTTCCCACTGGCGTTGAGGTCTGTCACGCCATGGTGCACGGCGGTCCCTTCCCGGCGACGTCCGACGGCCGATCCACGTCAGTGGGCACGCGGGCGATTTACCGTTTCACCCGTCCCGTGTGCTATCAGAATTTTCCCGATGCGGCGCTGCCCGATGAGCTGAAGGATGAAAACCCGTTGGGCATCTGGCGAATGGTGGATGGGCAGTGGACGCGGGAGCCGCTGCCTGCCAGAAGCGTTTGAGCCCCACGGGCGATCACCGGCAGTGGCCTGCGCCTGATGAGAATTTCAGACGGCGGGCATCGGTCCCCCCGAGGAGTGTCGCTGCCGCTTCACCCGAGACGCGTTCGCTGCCTTCATGAAAGCTGGGGACGTGACCTTGAATGGGAGGTGGTTTGAGGTTTTATTGGGCGGCGGGAAGCGATGAGAAGTACCTCTTGGTGCCGCTTGTGTGTCGGAGATTCTCTTCTCTGAAAGCCAGAGACAGCCGATTCTCCTCAGAGAGAAAAATCGGTGTGAACCTGAGCAATCTGCGCTTCTTTTTCGGAGGAATCGTCCATGTGCTCACGCACATCAGGGATGGTGAAAACTCCGGGATCGCACGCGTCCCGCCAGCTCGTTTAGCGGGCCAGAGGCCCGCTATGAATGACTCCCTCCGAAATTCACCGCGGATGGACGCGGATCAACACGGATGAGGAAACTGATCCGTCTCCTTTGGTGTTCACCCACATCGTTTCCCAACGTCGCTCGAGTGTTTCACCAGGGATGGATGCGGATTCACAGGGATCTTTCATCGTCGGGCGAGCCCGATGCCGAAGACGATGATCCCGATGACCAGAAGCAACAACCCGCCCACCAGTCCCGCCGTCCCCCAGATATTGGCCTGCGCTTTGACGCTGAGCGGTAGATTTTGTCTTCCGGGGGAACACGCCGTCCGTAGGCATAGCTTTCGGTCTTCAGCCGCACCTTGTAATCTCCGACGGGGACATCCGGGGGCGGGATGATCGTGAGCGTGACGGACGTCTCCCGCTTGGTCTCCGGCGAGACGATTTCGGGTCTAGCGAAGGCGGGGCAACTCGGCTACAATTTCACCCGCTTGGGTGGCGAGCATAGCTCAACCTGGTCAGAGCACTTGACTGTGGATCAAGGGGTTGCGGGTTCAAGTCCCGCTGCTCGCCCCATCCTTAAATTTCCTCCCGGTCGCGCCTCTTCCCACCGGTTCAGTACCACTTGAGGATTCTCACTTCGATCCCCTTCTCCTCTTTGAGCAGAGAGGCGAACGCATTCACATCCGAGCCGCGATGGTGATAGGGATAGACGATGCGCGGACGGAATGCCTTGACGCACTCGGCTGCCTCCTCCGGCGGCATGGTGAAGGGAAGATTCATCGTCAGGAAGGCGGCATCAATATTCTTGAGGGCTTTGATTTCCGGTACGCATTCGGTATCACCGGAGATGTAGAGGCGCTTGCCGCCGAGCGTGAGGATATATCCGTTGCCGCGTCCCTTGGTGTGATAGAGCTGACCGGGACCGGGACCACGAACGAGATTGTACATCGGCACGGCCTCGATTGTGATCCCTGCGACGGTTGTCTTCTCGCCGTTAGCCAGAACACGCGCTTCGGTGATCGTGCGCGCCACTGCTGCCGGAGCGATGATGACCGTCGTCTCTTTCTTCAATCGCGTCACCATCGCCCGGTCCATGTGATCACCGTGAATATCGGTGATGAGGATGAGATCGGCTTTGGGAAGCTCCGCGGGGCCTGCTCGTGAGGTGGGGTCAATGTGGATCACTTTCCCTTTGAATTCCAGCATGACGCTCGCGTGCACGATGGGAGTGATCCTGATCTCCCCTTCCGGGGTGGCAATGACATCGCTCGATTTCTGGGGACTCGCTGCCCCCGCCAGACCGAGAAGAAGGATCCCTGCGATACCCAACGCGCTTGTGGTCTTTCCCGTCATGGGGCGCCCTCCCGATTAAAATTGGCGTGAGTGTTCCTCGTCCCAGCGCCGGCTCACGGGCCTGATTGCACGCAACTCCGCACCGGTGCAAAGGGCGGTGTCAAAGAGCCAATCGTGCAGGCGTTCATCATAGCGGAAGCTTCCGAGCAACTTCAACCGGGCCGGGGAACCCGCACGCGACCCCCGACCTTTCATGGAATCGCTCAACCATGGCGTATCCGAACTGGCTCCGGTCATCTCACCGTTCTCACCCAGAAAGGGACATAGAGTGCGCCGGGGATGGTGACATCTCCATCGCTGATAGAGATGAACCCTTCCCAATCGTTGACCCCTCTGGGGATGGTGGGAGCGATGGTCACGGTGAGCGTGAATTGGCCGATACTGCCGGGTGCCACCGTAAGGGTCGTGCGGTTGAGGGCGACCGTGATGCCGGGATCGGCCACCGTGAGTGTGACGGTGATCTGGTAGGTGGTCGGTCGTGACGAGTGGTTCTTGAGCGTGAACGCGCGCATGAGACTACGATTGCGGCGGGCATCCTGACGACCAAAGCTGTGACTGGGGGGATCAACGGTCGTCATCACGCGAGCGAGCGCCGGCATGTTGATGAGGCCGGAGCCACGATCCATCACGCGTCGCTCGGCCAGAGCCGGAGGCCGCGACGCCGTCGTCATGATGGCCGATTTGATCTCATCGGGAGTCCAGGTCGGGCGAAGCTGCTTGACCAGCGCCGCGACACCGGCTGCGCGCGGAGCGGCGAAGCTCGTCCCGCTGAGGAAAGTAAATCCCGAGGGATCATACGATGTCGGAGGCAGCCGATCTTCCAATCCGCGAGGGACGGGGAAGCGTCCTTCCCCTCGGGGGTCATCATCCTGAACGGCCGCATAGCTGCCCACACCCACGGTGACCACGTCGGGCTTGATGTCGAAGTTTCGCGCCGGTCCCCGCGAGCTGATCCCCACGAGAAGATTCGGCTGCGCCGCCAGCGTCAGCGTCGGCGTCTCCGTTGGAGCGTTCTCGATGATGGCTTGGGCAGTGCGGCCGGTTTCAGCGGTCTGGTCCAGAAATTCTTTTAAGGCTCGACCCGTCGTATGCTGAATGAGGACGGCGGGCAGAGAAGCTCCGCGAAGATCGGGGATGGGCAAGTCATCTCCCCCATCCGCGTGGTTGAAGAAAACAACGGCCACAGCACCGGCTTGAGCCGCATTCTCCACCTTCTCCGAGAAAAAGCAACTGCCTCGTTGAATGAAGGCGATGGCTCCGGTGAGCGAGCCCTCGGGCAATCGGCTACAGGCCAGACCGCTTCCATCGGCCTTGCCGTTATCAATCAGATCCACGTCCACGAGCTGCCCTGAAAGAGGCGTCTCGGGGAATGGGCGAGCACCGTTGGCGCCTTTGACGCCGATCACCCCATTAAGTTCGGTCGGGGGTGTGGGTTCGGTAATGCGCAGCCGCACGAGGGCGGAACTGGGAGCCCCGATATGAGAATTCGTCGTGGCTCCAACGGTGAGAACGCGACTGGCATTGGCGGGACTTCCAATCGTGCCTCCGGCCGGATTCTGATTCTCGTTTGTGGGTTCGCCTTCGTTGCCCGCTGCGGCAACGACAAAAATGCCTGCTTCCACGGCGTTATTGGCCGCGCGGTCGAGTTGATCATAGAGAAATTCTCCGATCAGCGGAGGCGGCGCTGCGGGCGTCCCCAGGCTGATGTTGATGACATCCACGCCGTCACGCACGGCTTCCTCAATCCCATCGAGCAGGCTATCCACACCGCCCACGGGCGCGAAAACGCGATAGCTGGCGATGAAGGCTTTGGGAGCGACTCCGCTGAGGACGACCGGTCGCGCCCCCGGACGCGACGACAGATCAACGCGGGCTCCAGCCGCACAACTGGCCACATGCGTTCCGTGACCGACGAGATCTTGCGCCGTGCGATGGCGCGGATCAATGCCGGGGAAGCCGGCGGAGATCAAAATCGAAGGCAGGACCTTGGCCACGATCACCTTGTTATTGGCCAGACTGAGATCTCCGCGCGGGAATCCCGGTGGCGGGACCAACTGGGGGTCTTGAAACATCGGATTGCTGAAATCCACGCCGGTATCAATGATGCCGATTGTGATGCCGAGGCCTGCCCGATCTATTCCCCCCACGGCCTCCCACAGCGCCGGAGCCCCCATCAGATCGTTGCTCACATCGAGCGGCAGGGTCGTCATCGGTCGTGCCACCATAAGATGAAGCGGGACGATGGGGATAATGTCCTTCACCTCCGGCAGCGAGGCCAGACGTTCGATGTCATCGGGGGGAACTGTCAGAGCCACTCCGTTGAGTACGATCTGATAGCGCTTGTGGATGGTCGCGCGGGGACTCACCTGGCGCAATCGTGCAGCGAAATCATCCTGCGCACGGCGAAGAAACTGGAGATAGGCCCGTGACGCGGGGGACTCAAGATCGAGCTTCCCTCCCACCCGGTTGTCCGGCGCGACGGCGATACTCGTGGCCGCCAGACCGGCTCGACCTCCACGATAGGTGGCCAGCGGCTCATCGGCCAATACGACAATGACGGCGATCCGATCGTCAACTCGTTCGGCGACCTGAGCAATCAAACGGGCCCGACGAAGCTTCTCCTCCATCGTGCCGGCAACCATCTCCTCTTGCCGATGAGCCAGGCCGGGAAGAGGCGCGAGAGTGAGGAGAACAAGCAAACCGCAGATGATGCGCTGTCGGTCATTCGGTCGCATGGTGCGCTCACCTCCATCACAAGCTATCCTCATGGGCAGGCATTATACACAAGGGATCGAGCGCCACAAGGAGGTCGGGCAAGTGCCCATAAGCCCATCAGGACGCCGCGAATGATCCTCCACTGAAATCACCCGCAATCTGTGATGGAATATCCTGTGAACCCGGTGGAGAAAAAGAGGCCCCCTCATAAAAAGGGTGAGTTCCGGGGCCTCGATCAATAAGCCGCCAGGTCGAGGATCGCCCGCACGAGGTCTTCCACCTGGGGCAGGATGGTATCTTCCAGAGCCGGCGCGTAACCCACGAACGTATCCAGCGCCCCCACGCGACGGACGGGGCCGTCAAGGTCCTCAAACAACTCATCGGCGATCCGCGCAGCGATCTCCGCACCAAATCCCCAGGAGAGCGAGTCCTCGTGGGCGACGATGACTTTGCTCGTTTTCTTGACCGAGCGGGAGATCGTCTCCCAATCGTAGGGGTTCAAGCTCCGCAGATCAATGACTTCGACCTGCAGGCCGTATTCTTCTTCGACCTGTTTGGCTGCCAAGAGCGACCGATGGACCAGCGCTCCATAAGTGATGAGGGTGAGGTCGCGTCCCTCCCGCACGATCTTTGCTTTGCCGAAGGGGATCATGTAATCGGGGCCGGGATAGGGACTCTTGTTGTAGGTTTGCCGATAGAGGTGTTTGTGTTCGAGAAAGAGCACGGGATCATCCGACCGGATGGCCGTGCGCAACAATCCGTTGGCATCCAGGGCCGTGGAGGGCATGACGACGCGCAGGCCGGGAATGTGCGTGAAGATGCTCTCACCCGATTGACTGTGATAGATGGCGCCGCCTTGCAGGTATCCTCCGATGGGAACCCGGACGACGACCGGGCACGACCAGGCATTATTGGAGCGCCAGCGCATGAGCGCCAGCTCATTCCTCAATTGCATCATGGCCGGCCAGATGTAATCGAAGAACTGAATCTCGACCACCGGCTTGAGTCCGCGCGTCGCCATCCCGATGGCTCGCCCGATGATGTTGGCTTCAGCCAGGGGCGAGTTGAAGACCCGATGCGATCCGAACCGACGCTGGAGATTGTGCGTGACTTTGAAGACGCCGCCCTTGCCCTTCACCCGATCGAGATACTGCTCGCGGCTGCAATCGGCGACATCTTCGCCGAAGATGACGATGCGGGGATCGCGCTCCATCTCATCGCGCAAGCACGCGTTGAGCAAATCCACCATCGTCTTGGGCTCGCCGGAGAACTGCGGATCGGTGGCAAAGGCGGGCGATGTCGGATCCACCGTCGGCGAGTAAACGTAGAGCGTCGCCGTCTGAGGAGCTGGCTGGGGTGAGGCCAGCGCTTCCTCAGCCGCCCGATTGACCTCCTCGTCCACTTCAGCCCGCACCATCGCGAACCACTCGGGATCGGCCAATCCTTCCGCCAGCAGAAATTCTTCCAATCGTCGCAGGGGATCGCGTTGCGCTTCCTCTTCTCGTTCCTCCGGCGGCTTGTAGAGCGTCTCGTCATCCGAGAGCGAATGCGAGTAGGGACGAATCACGTGAGCATGAACGAGCGCCGGCCCGCGTCGTTGACGCACATACGTCACCGCCTCCTGCAACGTGGCGTAACTTTCGAGCAGATCAGTTCCGTCACACTCCCGCACGAGCAGGGAGGGGAAGCTGCGCACGAGTTTCGAGATGCTTCCTCCGGCAGTTTGCACTTCGACCGGAACCGAGATGGCGTAGCCATTGTCCTCGATGAGATAGAGGATGGGGAGCTTCAATCCACAGGCCGTGTTGAGCGACTCCCAGAATTCGCCTTCGCTCGTCGCGCCGTCACCGCTCGACACGTAGACGACCTCGTCGGCATGAAACCGACTGGCGCGGTCGGCGATCTCTTCCACCAGTTCGTAGTAGCGCCCGGCTTCCGCGCAGCCAACGGCCTGGAGAAACTGGGTGCCCGTCGGCGAGGATCTTGAGACGACGTTCAACCGTTTGAATCCCCAATGCGACGGCATCTGACGTCCGCCGGAACTCGGATCGGCGGCCGCACCGACGGCCTGAAGGAACATCTCCTTGGGCGTCGCCCCCAGCGCCAGCATCAACGCCCGGTCCCGATAGTAGGCATAAAACCAATCATAGCCCGGACGGAGAACGAGACCGGCAGCGATGAGAACCGCCTCGTGACCGACACCATTGATCTGGAAGAAAATTTTGTTCTGCCGCTTGAGCTGAATCTCTTTGTCATCAATTCGGCGAGAGAGATACATGGTGCGGTAGGCGTTGAGGAGAACGTCGGGACTTAACCCCTGATACCGGGCGGCGACGCGGGCGGCAGTTTTCACCTCCATGTGGTTGGCCTCCCTTGCGGTTGATCTGTGATCATGCCCCGGCTCCGGATCACTTCGCTCGCTTCGACAGTTTGTGAGGAGATAGTTTACTGATCGGCCCCCACGAGGTCAATGGACCTTCCGTGGTATCGCTCACTTGGGTGTCAGAAAATTTCTCGCCCACTATTTGGGTTTTAGAGCAGTAACTCGTGACCTAAATAATGGCTCCCATCTTTGGAACGATCACGACGCTCAAACCTGCAGCGGCTGTCAATTGCCCGTAGCCGGGGAGCGCCGCCCCCTTGCGGGCCCGAAGCGAGCTGGAAGCGTGCGCTCCAAGAGGAAACTCATTTGCAAATTGCTCTAATCCTCGCGTTCTCTCGCTGCCGGCAGTGAGGGGCCTCAACTCTTCGCAGATCCGGGAGGAAGCCGATTTCAACGTCGGGTTATCTGCAGTGCTCTGACCCGAAGGGGTGTACGATGCTCTACCGGGGAGAAAAGGAACCGACCCCACCGTAGCGGCGTTCGCGCTTCTGGTATTCGATGATGGCCGAGAAGAAGTGCGCCCGACGAAAATCCGGCCAGAGCGTCTCCGTCAGATAGAGTTCGGTGTAGGCGATCTGCCAGAGGAGAAAATTGCTCAGCCGCATCTCGCCGCTTGTGCGAATGAGCAGATCGGGATCGGGAACATCCGCCGTGTAGAGATAGCGGGAAAAAGTATCCTCGGTGATCGCCTGGGGATCAATCCGTTTCTCCAGACAGTCCCGGCAGAGGAGACGGACGGCGTCAACGATCTCGGCACGTCCGCTGTAGTTGAGGGCGACGTTGAGCAAAAGCCTGCGATTGGCCTCGGTTTCCCGCATGGCCTGGCGGAGGTTCTGCTGAATCTCCGCGTCGAGCCCTTCCATCCGTCCGATGACGCGCAGGCGAATGCCGTTCTTTTTCAGCGTATCGAGTTCCTTGCGCAGGAACTCACGAAGCAACGTCATGAGGGCCTCCACTTCATCGGCCGGACGCTTCCAGTTTTCCGTCGAGAAGGCATAGAGCGTCAGGATGGGGATCTCCAGGCGGGCAGCGGCTTCGACGACGATCCGGGCGGATTCAGCTCCCGCCCGATGCCCCATGATGCGCGGTTGATGACGACGCAGCGCCCAACGGCCGTTGCCGTCCATGATGATGGCAACATGACGGGGAAGCCGCTCGGGATCAATCTGTCGCAGGAGCTGTTCCTCGCGCGAGCCCTTCTTGATGAGGCCCTCAAAATTCTTCACCAGATCGCTCATGGATTGTGCCCCGGACACGATCAATGGTAGTCGAGCGGCTCCGCTCCCGCAATGCGGCGTGACGGCCAACGGCCATAGGACGCAGGGCGTGGAGAGGATCAGGTGACGGACAGTTCGCTTTCACCGCCGGGAGGGCCCGTCTCTCCGTAGTCAACGCGGATAAGCGTCAGTCCCTTAGCCGGAAGCGTCGGGCCGGCCAGACGCCGATCCCTGGCCTGAAGCAGGTACGCCATATCCTCGACCGGGCGTTTCCCGCGACCGATCTCACACAGGGTTCCCATAATGGTGCGCACCATGTAGCGAAGGAATCCGTTGGCCGTGATCTCGAACGTTATCATCTCCTGGCGACGCCACAGCTTCACGGCCAGGACGCGACGAATCCGTGATCGCCCCGGACGCTCGCGGGTGGAAAACGCGCTGAAATCGTGCTCGCCGAGGAGAACCTGAGCCGCCTTCTCCATCGGTTCGAGTTCGACGGGAACAACCAGGTGATGGACGTAGCGATGAAGAAACGGACTCACGACCGGGCCGCAATAGATCCGATAGCGATAGGTCTTCGAGAGCGCCTGATAGCGGGCGTGAAAATCCGCCGGGACGAACTCCACGTGCTTCACCCGCACGTCCGGGGGGAGATTGGCATTCAGAGCGCGCAGCAGGTCGCCCTCGGCCATCTCGCGGTGGAGGAAAAAATTGGCCACCTGACCGCAGGCGTGGACTCCGGCATCAGTGCGACTGGCGCCGTGAATCGTCACCGGCCGATGATCGAGTCGGGAGAGAATCTCGGTGAGAAGACCCTGAATCGTCTGGCCCTCGGGCTGGATTTGCCAGCCCCGGTATTCCGTCCCGTCGTATTCGAGGATGATCTTAACGTTGCGCATCGGCGTAACGGCTCGGGGATCGTCTTCCGCAGACCGGATGAAGGATCATTCCGGACGGCATCGGCTCGTGTTATGTGAGATCGGGCGGCGCCGAGCCTTCGGCGCTCAGGTAGCGGCTTCCCGGAATGGTCACAGTCACTCCGGCGCGGCACAGCGGGCACTCGTCGGGCCGGAAGGTGGGGATGGGCAAGGTGAGTAAAGCCCGAAAGGGAACCCCAAAATTAAGGCTTGTGGTGCTGCGGTCAACGAGAGCGCCGACGCCCCTGAGTTCAGCTCCCCCCTGATGGATCAAGGCGATGATTTCCATGAGCGACTTCCCCGTGGTCACGACATCCTCGACGGCCAGCACGCGCTCGCCGGGACGGAGCGCGAATCCCCGGCGGAGCGTCATCACGCCCCCTTGACGTTCGGCAAAGATCGCACGCGTACCGAGGCTGCGTGCTACCTCATGCCCGATGAGAATGCCACCGAGAGCTGGCGCGATGACGACATCCACGCGCTCGTGACGAAAGTGGTCAGCCAGCCGTGCTCCCAGCCGACTGGCCACCTCGGGATATTGCAGCGCCAGAGCACACTGGAGATAACGGGAACTGTGCAATCCCGACGAGAGCTGAAAATGACCCTCCAGGATCGCTCCCGCCGCCTCCAGCCATTGAGTCACAGCCGACACGGTTGATCCTCCCATAAAGAGTCTGCCACACACCAACGAAAATAACGCACGATGATACCATTTTTCAAAAATCGGCGGAGGATTCGCCCCTCACCGGAGAGCCCGGATGGGGTGGCACTACCGACACTTCCGCTCGGGAAGGGACATGGCGTCGTCCCTCTGCGTTCATCCGCTCGGCCCAGCAGAGGGACATCGGATTCTGCCGAACCCATCCCGCGCATCGCCATGCTGGCTCTGGCCGGAGAGGACCTCCTGTGATAGACTCCTCGCTTCTAGACTGTGGCGATGGAGTTCGCCGTTTAACCGCTCTGATGGCGGTCAGAGCTGATGACTCCTGCTTGGAATTTCCCGAGCGGGAGTTTTTCTTTTGCTTTTGGTCCGTTCATCGGCCGAGAGCACACAATCAGCTCAGCGGCAGAGGGAAGGATGGGATATGGGACTGAACGAGCATCAGCAACGGCGCATCGAGGTCAGCCTGGCTCTGGTTGACCGGGCGCTCCTGGAAATGGAGCGCTTCTATTTGTCCGAGAAGCCGCTCGTGGGTGAAATGGTCCAGCTCACGAGCGATCTCGGAGCGGATGAGAGACGGGAGATCGTTCATCTCATCGAGGAGTTCCGTCGGGGGCTGCGGTCGGTGCGGGAGACGTTTCAGTTGAAGCCCCAGTCGGTGAATCTCCGTCGGCTTCTTCGCAGTTATTTCTCGCATTTCTGGTCGGTGCTTCATGATTGTCGTTCGACGAAACTGCGCGGGTACGGGGAGGTGGATCCCGAGCTCTCGCACCGTCTCGATCCGGAGATTGATCGCCTGATCGCTCTGGCCGAGCGCCTGGAGCGGATCATCCTCGCTCCCCGACATGCGGCCGAGGGAGAATGAGGGGGCGGGCGCCACGCCCTGACCGCTCGGGGGAGGCGGTTCTTTCATCACCGCGGGAGAAATCTCTTGACATGGCGGGGGGCGCTCGTATAAAAAACAAGCGTTCGTTTTTTTAAGGAGACGACGGGATGCCCCGACTGACCGAGGACGCTCGCGAGAGACGAAAGGCCCGCATCGAGGAGGCGGCGACCCAGCTCTTCATCGCTCAAGGCTATCACGGGACGACCATGCGGGAGATCGCCGGTCGCGCCCGCGTCTCCCTCGGCAACCTCTACAACTACTATCCCACCAAGGAGCACATCTTCCAGTCCATCATTCACCGGTACCAGCGGGTGATAGACGCGCGATTGCGCGCCATCTTCGAGGAGGTGAAGGAGCCCTTGCTGCCGGAGAACCTGACGACTTTCGCCCGTCGGGTCAAGGAGCTGGTCAACGATCATGCCGATTACTGGCGGCTCATGTACATTGATGTGCTGGAATTTCACAATCGGCACTTCCGCAAGATGTTCGAGAATCTCACGCGGAATCTCCGGCGGCAGTTCCGGCATCATTTCCGCGCGCTGGAGCGAAGCCGCGCCGTCTGGGATGGCGTAGATCCGGCGGTCGGGTTCACGGCGGCCTACATGCAGTTTTTCAACTACTTCCTGGTGGAGAAGCTCTTTGGCGGCCATCAGCATTTCGGATTGAGCGATGATCGGGTGATCGCTCGATTGACCGACATCTTCACGCGAGGCATTTGGCGACCGGAGGGACTCCGGCGCCTTCGGCGTGAGCGGGCACGATCATCGCCTCGATCCGAGGAGAAGAAAAAGCAGGCGGCGAGGCAGCGCCTTCGGCGCGTGCGATCCGGATCGTTGCCGTGAAGGTGCGCTGTCATGCGCCGTGATGAAGGATTCGCCCGGCGACAGCGCGGGCGAGAGCTTATCTTTCGGACGAGGAGGACCCTATGAACCGGAGAAAGGTAGCATTTCTCGCTGTTCTCACTTTGCTCGCCGGAGGCGTCTCGGTCTTCGCTCAAGCCGGAGCCACCGGCCAGATCGTGGGGACGGTGGTGGATCAAACGGGAGCGGGAGTGGCGGCGGCCTCGGTCACGCTGACCAATGTGGCGACGAGCGAGGTGCGTCAGACGGTCACCAACGCGCTTGGCGATTACGTCTTTCCACTGGTGACGCCCGGCCGCTACAAGCTGGAAGTCTCGGCGGCGGGATTCAAGAGCGTCGTCATCGAGAGCGTGGACGTTCGCATCACCCAAACGACGCGGGTGGATGTGACGCTCCTGGCGACGGCTCCCACCGAAGTGGTCACCGTGACGGCGGAA
>DATLZR010000073.1 GCA_035573895.1 Blastocatellia bacterium
TGGTTGAGCATCACTGATAATTTCCTGCCACTGGCACGAACGCGAGATCCTTTTCAGGGCTATCTGAATGCCGCGCTCACTGCCATGATGATGGCCTGCGCGGTAGTCGTCCTCGTCAACAGCGTCGCACGATGGAAGCGAATCCTCCTGCCCGGTCGAACTCCAGTCCCGGCGGTCGAAACAGGAGATTGAAGCCCATGTCAGTGGATACGTCTGCCATCCTCTTTTATAGCGATAAGCTCACGACCTACGATTACGGCCCGTACCATCCTTTAAAGGTTCGTCGCATTAAGCTCGTTTTCGACCTGCTCGCATCCTACAGCGTCATCACTCATCCCGGCATTCGAGTGATCGAGCCCCGGCCGGCCAACCCGGACGATCTGCAGATGTTTCACGATGAAACGTACCTCGCTGTGCTGCGGGGACTGGATGCGGGCATTTATCCAGAGAATCTCTACCGATACGGACTGGGGCCCGGCGACAATCCCGTTTTCCCCGGCCTCTACGAGCTTGGCATCCTCGTCGCCGGGGCGTCGCTTGAGGCAGCTCGGCTTGTTGCCGACAAGAAAACGCCCGTCGCCTTCAGCATTGCCGGGGGACTTCACCACGCGTTGCCTGATCGCGCCTCTGGCTTCTGTTACATCAACGACGCCGTCCTGGCCATCGAGTGGCTCCGTCGCCAGGGCGCTCGCGTCGCCTATATTGACGTGGATGCCCATCACGGAGATGGCGTTCAGATGGCCTTCTACGGCACGGATCAGGTCCTCACCATCTCGCTTCATGAAGATGGACATTTTCTCTTTCCCGGAACGGGTTTTGTCGAGGAGATCGGTAGTGGTCCCGGTCGCGGTTACTCGGTTAATGTTCCCCTCTACCCCGGTACCGACGACGAGACCTACCTCTGGGCCTTCGACGAAGTCGTCCCTCCACTCATCGCTCGCTACCAGCCTGATGTGATTGTCACGCAACTCGGCGTGGATAGTTTCGCGAGCGACCCGCTCACCCATCTGCGTTTGACCACGCACTGCTTCAGCCAGATCGTTGAGCGATTTCGCTCCTGGAATCTCCCCTGGGTCGCCCTCGGTGGGGGAGGATATGATCTGTCAAACGTCGCTCGCGCATGGACACTGGCTTTCGGCATCATGAGCGGAATCGAGCTGTCGAATGAAATCCCCCAGCTAGGGCGCGAGCAGTTGCGGCGCGAAGGCATCATGGTGGAACACCTCCACGACCCCTCACCCACGACGAGCACTGATCGGCGAGTCCGCGAACACGCCGAACGGAGCGTCCGCTTCATTCATCGGGAAATCCTCGCCCCGATGTCATCGCCACGTCGCTGAGGGCCGTTATGACCAAAGCCATTGATTTCCACGTCCACCTTCCGACGCAGAGCTTTCTCGGGCGGGCCATTCAACCCTACGTCGCGGCTACGGAGAGATACTTTCGCACCACGGTCCCGATCCGCGAGATCGAGGAGGTTGCGGAAACTTATGAAGCCCTCGATGTGGTCGGCGTGCTGCTTGCCTGGGATGCGGAGACGGCAACCGGGCTTCCCCCCGTGACCAACGATGAGGTCGCGGCATTCGTCAGGAGGTATCCGAACCGCTTCGTCGGATTTGCCAGCGTTGACCCCTGGAAGGGCAAACGGGCCATCGAGGAGATCGAGCGCGCTGTCACGGATCTGGGACTATCCGGTGCGAAATTTCATCCCAGCATGCAGGCCTTCTATCCTCATGACGCGCGCTTCTATCCCCTCTATGAGAAAATTGCCCGGCTCGGTGTACCGGCCCTCTTTCACACGGGCACGAGTGGGCTGGGAGCGGGGACTCCCGGCGGGATGAAGATTAAGCTGGATTATTCGCGGCCACTCTACCTCGATCACGTTGCGGCGGATTTCCCCGAAATGACCATTATTGCAGCCCACACGGGTTGGCCGTGGCATGAGGAGCTACTGGCCATCATCGGCCAGAAGTCCAATGTCTACATGGATCTCTCCGGCTGGCTCCCCAGGTATATCCCCTCGGTGATCTGGGAACACGCGAGATCCCGACTGCAGGACAAAGTCCTCTTCGGCAGCGACTATCCGTTCATCACGCCGGACCGATGGATGTCGGATTTCGAGAAGATCGAACGACTCTCAGACGAAGTCAAACGGAAGATCCTCTACACCAACGCCGCCCGGATTCTCAAGCGGGAATGACGGGTCGGCTCGTCAGCCGATTCAAGGGTCACGCCGGGTAGGCCCCCTCTGTGCGTGCTTGAAAAAAGTCTCTTTCTCGGACCTGAAAGAGCAGGATGCAATTAACCTGGCACTGCACGTCAGGATGGCCGACCTTTTCCGAGCCCCGAAGGGGCGCGATCACCTTTTGGAATCATGGCCGCTCAGGCCTTGAACCATCGTCCCGGCATTTCCTGTTGCATCGCGCCCCGGTGGAGCTTCGGCGTGAGATTGGCGGACGGCTTTTTAAACGGCGTATTGGCCCGCCTGAATCATTGCGTTGGCGATGCGGCGTCGCGCGGCGATGGTGTTGAAAGGTTCATGGCGAGTAAACCGGCGAAGCGCCGCCAGAAGCATTCGCAGATCGTCTCCCTCGGCCAAAGCCGACAGGGCCATTCGCGCTGTGGCATCAATCCGGGTTATAGCAGATGCGACATAAGTCCGGGCAATATCGCAGGGGATCTCGGCCCGCTTCTCCCCCTCCCGCTGGAGGAGTTTTAGCGCCCGGAGGACGGCGCTCTCCATTGCAAAGACCTCCATGGCGATGTCACTCAACGCCCCGACGATCTCCTGCTCCTCGGTCAACCGTTCCCCGTACCTCTGGAGCGCCACGCCCGCGACCAGCAGGAAAATCTTCCGCGCACGAGCGACGACTGCCCGCTCCGGCCCGAGAGTATCGCCTGACTCCTCCTCGGGTGCAGGTGGCGCCAGCAACTCATCACGCAGACGCAGCGCGGCCGGGATGAGCGGCAGCTCTCCTCGTGTGGCTCGCCGCAGGACCATTCCCGTCGTCAGCAGCCGATTGATCTCGTTCGTCCCTTCGTAAATGCGGTTGATGCGCGCATCCCGGTAGGCTCGTTCCGCGGGATACTCCTGGCTGTAGCCGTTACCGCCGAAGATTTGAACCGTCTCGTCAACCACATAGCCCAGAGCTTCGCTCGCCATGACCTTATTGATAGCGCATTCGACGGCGTACTGCTCGATGGCTTTCACCTGAGCATCGGGATCATCGGAACTGATCCCGGCCAGCGCCTGATCAATGAGCCATGTCGTGCGGTAGACCATCGCTTCGCACACCCACGTGCGGATCACCATCTCAGCGAGCTTGTGCTTGATCAGACCGAATTCGCAGATGGGTCGGCCAAACTGTCGCCGATCTTTGGCGTACCCCAGCGCATGATTGAAGGAGAGTTTCGCTCCACCCACACACCCGGCGGCCAGCTTGAGGCGACCCAGATTGAGGATGTTAAAGGCAATCTTATGTCCCTTGCCGATTTCCCCCAGGACGTTCTCCACAGGGACGGGGACGTTCTCCAGAAGGAGCGGGCAGGTGGATGAACCCTTGATGCCCATCTTCTTCTCTTCTTTTCCGACGGTAAACCCGGGGAAGCTTCGCTCGACAATGAAGGCGGTGAAATGCTCCCCGCCGACTTTGCCGAAGACGGTGAAGATATCGGCAAAACCGGCGTTGGTGATCCACATCTTCGTCCCGTTGAGGATGTAGTATCGCCCATCGGGGCTGAGATCGGCCCGCGTTTTGGCCGCCAGCGCATCGGAACCGGCTTCAGGCTCCGTCAGCGCGTAGGCGCCGATCAGTTCTCCCGTGGCCATGCGAGGTAAATACTTGCGCTTCTGCTCCTCGCTGCCGAAAAAGACGATGGGCTCGGTTCCGATCCCGGTGTGTGTCCCCAAGGCGCTGGTGAAGCCGCCGCCTCCGGCGATCTTTTCCATAATGACCATCGTGCTCATCTTGTCCAGGCCCAGACCTCCGTATTTTTCCGGGATATGAGCCGAGACGAGCCCGATGTCACTTGCCCGACGGATCAGATCGCGCACGAGTTCAAAATTGTGATTCTCGATCTCCTCGTAGTGCGGCAGCACCTCGGTCCGCATGAACTCTTCCGTGGTTTTGGCTATGAGGCTATGTTCGGGACTGAGTTCCTCAGGGATGAAAACAAAATCCAACGGTGTTTCTTCCAAAAGGAACCGTCCTCCCCGAAGCACTTGAACATCTGTCGTCATCGCTTTTTCCTCCGTTGCCCTTGAACTGTCACTTTCCTCAGAACCACCTGTCAGGATTCCGCCGAAGCGGTGGGGTCAGCTTTGGCGACGATCTCGCCCATGGAGACGGGGCGCAAGATCCCGTGAAAGGCGATCTTTGCTACCTCCTCGGCGACCTGCTCGCTCGTCAGTCGGCCTTCGGGCCGATACCAACGTGAGAGCGTCAAAAGCATCCCGAAGAGGCTGAACGCGGCAACCGTCACATCTACGTCCTGAAGTTTCCCTGCGGCCTGCAGTTCCTTGAGCGTATCGCGGAGGAACTCATAATACGCGCGCTTGCGTTTGGTGATCGCTCGACGGTGAGCCGGAGTAAGGGCCGCAACTTCATCCACGAGGATGGTGAGGGCTTTTCCTCGCTCGGTGATCAGCCGCGCGTGTTTGACGAGGATGGTTCGCAGGCGTTGTTCGGGATCGGAGATTTGACGCGCCGGTTCAATCACCTCTTCCTCCAGCCGCTGCATGCCATAGTTCATAATGGTGAAGAGCAAGCTCTCCTTGCCGGTAATGTAATGATAGAGGCCGGGCTTGGTCAGTCCAACAGCGTCAGCAATATCATTGAGGGAGGTAGCGTCATATCCTTTGGCGCAGATGATTTCGGCAGCAGTGGTGCAAATTTGCCCCAGCCGATTGTTCTCTTCCACCTTAAGCTGCCGTTTTCGTCTCATCGTTCCAGCCTCTCCTCACCAAACCTCCGGTCAGTCATCGCCTTGCACCATGCTCCAACCGACCGGTCGGTAATGTATTCCCCGCACGCGTTCGATGTCAAGCCGAGGCTCGGCGGGATGTCGGTCGCAATGGGTGGATCCTCCTCATGGGAGTTTGCCGAACAGCTCGCGGGCCATGATCAGACGCTGAATTTCCGACGTTCCTTCGTAAATCTGAAACACCTTCGCATCTCGCATGAGTTTTTCCACAGGATACTCCCTGATGTAGCCGTAGCCGCCGAACACCTGGACGGCTTCAGTGGTTACGCGCATGGCCGTGTCGGCGGCAAAACACTTGGCGTAGGCCGCCTCCAGCGTATTGCGGAGTCCCCTGTCGGCCAACCACGCAGCATGCCAGGTGAGCCAGCGGGCGGCGGCCGTTTCCATGGCCATTTGCGCGATTTTGAAACTGATTCCCTGATGGCGAGCGATGGGCACACCAAAGGTCTTACGCTCACGGGCATAGGTGATAGCTAATTCGGTGGCCCGTCGCGCGACCCCCACTGCCGCGGCGGCGACGGCCGGGCGGGAGTAATCAAAGACCCGCATGGCGATCTGAAAACCGTCGCCCTCCTGACCCAGACGATTTGTCGCCGGGACCTCCACCTCCTCCAAAATTACCTGGGCTGCATCGGCGGCCCGCTGGCCCATTTTGTCATCCTTTCGCCCGACAACGACGCCTTTCATCTCTCGCTCCACGATGAAGGCGCTGATTCCCCGATGGCGCTTCTCCTTGTCCGTGTAAGCGAAGACGACATACCAGTTGGCGACCGAGGCGTTGGATATGAAATTCTTCGTCCCGCTTATCACATACACATCCTTCTCCCGACGGGCGGTGGTCTGAATCCCGACCACATCCGATCCGGCAGCCGGTTCGGTCAGAGCGTAGGCAGCCAACTGCCGTTCCTCTGTCAAACGGGTGAGGTATTTTCGCTTCTGTTCCTCTGTCCCGGCCAACAGCACGGGCAATGCCGCCAGTTGATTGAGCGCAATCGCTGAGCGAATCCCGGCACATCCCCAGGCGAGTTCCTCCCCGATCAAGCACTCATCGAGCAAGGATAACCCCGGACCTCCATACTCCGGTGGAATGTTGACGTTCATCAGACCCACCTCATACGCCTTCTCCACAACCGGCCAGGGGAATTCCCCGGTATGATCGTAGGTCGCTGCAACGGGAATGATTTCCTTCTCCGCGAACTCGTGAGCGAGCTTTTGAATCGCCCGCTGCTCGTCGGTCAGTGCGAAATCAATCATGGCCGCCTCCTGCACACAGCGGTGAAACGTCATTGATAGAGGTTGCCATTTTAGGCCAGTTCGTCTTGCCAAACAAGCAGGACATGTCTCTCAAAAAACGAAGAGGCTGCCCGACAGAGAACCGGTTGGCGCTTGACACGCGAGACCTGAACTGATTATTGTCACGGTGCCTGGCGAGGGCGGAGGGGATGCTCAAGTCGGGGAGCGAAAATCAAAGATGTGGCCAACGCACTGATGTCATCTCATCCACTGCGGAGGGAAAACGATGAACATTCCACTCACACCGTTGCGCTTTCAGCGCCGCGCCGCGACGCTTTATCGGAAGAAGGTCGGCGTCGTCTGCGGCGGCGAACGATTCACATACGGCCAATTCAACGAGCGGGTCAATCGCCTGTCGCGAGCCCTTCAGTCATTGGGAATCCGCAAAGGCGACAGGGTGGCTTTCTTGAGCTACAACTGTCATCGCCTGTTAGAAGCCTACTACGGCGTGGTTCAAATCGGTGCGGTCCTCATGCCGCTGAATATCCGCCTGAGCCCGGGTGAGTTTACTTACATTCTCAATGATGCCGAAGCCTCGATCCTCTTTCTCGATCCCGATTTCATCCCCGTTGTAGATGCCATTCGAAGCAATCTGAAAACGGTCTCAACGTTCATCCTGCTCGCTTCGGCAGAGAGGCCGGGCTGGGCCATTCCCCGCACCTACGATGACCTTCTGGCCGAGCAGTCGGGCGAAGATGTTGACACGTCAGGAATCCAGGAAGATGATCTGGCCGAACTCTTTTACACCAGCGGAACGACCGGAGATCCGAAAGGCGTGATGCTCACCCATCGAAATCTCTATCTCCATGCCATGAGCGTGCTCGCCGCACATCATGTTACAGAGAACGACGTACAGCTTCACACGATTCCGCTTTTCCACGTCAACGGTTGGGGAACGCCGCAGACGTTGACCTGCGTCGGCGGGACCCATGTGATGCTGCGCCGCTTCGATCCCACAACCGTTCTCGAGCTGATCCAAACCGAGCGCGTGACGATCTTCTCGCTCGTTCCCACGATGGCTACCGCGCTGGTGAATCATCCCGACATCGCTAACTATGATGTTTCCAGCGTAAGGCTCATCCTCATCGGTGGAGCTGCCTCTCCTCCTGAGCTGATTCGGGCGGTGGAGGAAAAGTTCCCCTCGGCTCAATGCTATAGCGGCTATGGCCTATCGGAGACCTCCCCCGTACTCACCGTTTCCTTCCTCAAACATGAGCACCAATCCCTCACCGGGGACGAGCGGTATCGCCGTCAGGCCATGACCGGATTCGCCATTCCGGGCGTCGAGGTGCGCGTCGTCAACGACCGGGGCGAAGATGTCAAACCCGATGGGAAGGAAATCGGCGAAGTCATTGCACGAAGCGATGGGATAATGCTCGGGTACTGGCGGCGACCGGAAGAGACGGCTGCAATCATCCGTGACGGCTGGCTTTACACGGGAGATATGGCCACGATTGATGAAGACGGCTACATCCTCATCGTGGACCGCAAGAAGGATATCATCGTCAGCGGCGGAGAGAACATTGCGTCCATTGAGATCGAGAAGGTGCTCGCCTCGCACCCCGCGGTTTATGAGTGCGCCGTCATTGCCGTACCCGATGACAAATGGGGCGAAGTTCCCAAGGGGCTGGTCGTCCTCAAGCCGGGGATGACAGCCACCGAACAGGAGCTCCTGGAGTTCTGCAAATCAAAACTCGCGGGATTTAAGGTTCCAAAAAGCATTGACTTCTACGAATCTCTTCCCAAAGGTGGGACGGGAAAGATCCTCAAACGCGAACTTCGGGAAAAATACTGGAAGGGGTACGAAAAGCGCGTGCACTGATCGGCCAGCGCTTTTGAGCGGAGGGGGCAAATTGTCGTGGCCGTAACCGCGAGGTGTGCCCTTCATTCAGTGTCTCTGAAACCCGCCCAACCGGCTTTCTATCACGGGCGGCTGCACGTGGAGCGGGGGATTAAACGAGGAGACTGGTCCCACGGTAAATAATCGGCTCGCGTTAAGCCACCCTGCTTTTCGCGGAGGCTTTTCAAAGAAAGCTGTTCAGCGGGGACGAACCGGCACTGCCTGTTATGACAGGCAGAGCAGGACGTCAAAGGTGAACCCCTTTGTTCGCCGATTCGCAGCGCCAGGAGCGGGCCAGCATGCTCTATATGGACTTCCCCCGGCCGAAGCGTCAGGCTCCGGATCATACAAGCCCGCCGGTCAGCTTCGTCGCCTGTTATACTAGGAGCGACGAGCCCCCGGCTCGGTGAGATGTGGAGGCCACCTCGACACTCACTTGTCCTGAGGAGAAGACTTCTTGCCCGCGAGCAGACTACAGGCGTTCCGTGCACCCGACGGATCAATTGCCGTTGCTCCCTGTTCGATATGGCGTATGATGCCCTCCTTGTCTATAACGAACGTCGTCCGCCGTGCGACGCCCCGCTCTTCATCGAGAATCCCGTATTTTTTGGAAACCGCACGATTCAGATCGCTCAGTAGCGGAAAGGTCACGCCGATCTCCTTGGCAAATCGCTGATTGGCAAAGGGGCTATCAATGCTGATGCCGAGCACGACGGTATCGGTCTCCTCAAACTTGGCCATATCAGCCTGATAGGCCTGAAGCTCGCGGGTTCAGCCACCGGTGAACGCGAGCACATAGAACGCGAGAACGACGTTCTTCTTTCCTTTGAAATCTGACAGCCTGACCGGCTTAAGGTTTTGATCCTGGAGCGTGAAGTCGGGAGCCGGATCCCCAACCTTCACGCTCGTCTGGGGCGGGGCCGACGTCTGTTGAGCACTCCCGATCATACCCAGAAGCGAGAGAACCACTCCCATCACGACGGTTTGCGATCTGATCCTCACGGCAGGCGTCCTCCTTGAGATCGAGATTTCTCACATCTGACACGGCTCCATAGTCTACTGCTGAACGCCCAGGCAAGCAACAACCATTCCCATTACACGGAGCCGCTGCCCTGACGTCCTCGCTCGAAGCAAGGGCGGAATCAAAGGCCTGAGCTTGTGAAAAGGAAAAAGATAGCGGATTCCTGACACCGGTCGCGCAACACTCACGGTCGCTCGATCGGTTTCAGGGACCACAACCGATGCCATGACCGACGGTATGGGGCGAAACCCACCAGGGCCATGGCTGCCAGAAGGAGTCCCGCTCCACGATACAGTCCCTTGATACCTACAACACCGGCAACGACTCCCGCCAGAGAAACCGACAGGGTTTGAGCAACGAGAAAACATGCCCACGATGCGCTCGTCACACGTCCCATGAGTTCCATGGGGATCTCTTCCTGAAGGAACGTCTGAGCGGAGATGATAATGGCGGCTGCTGCCACTCCCATAGCGAAGGCGCAGACGAAAATTTTCGTCAGCGACACTACAAAAGTGAGAAATATGAGCCCCCCACCAACGATAAAAATTCCTCCAGCCAGAGCCAGGCGACGGGGAATACGCGAGAGTTTCCCCACCACCGGAATACCAATCAGCGTTCCCACTCCCGCCAGGGACACAATCAAGCCGAATGTTTGCGGGCCCTGACCAAGAACATCACGCACATAGATCACTCCCAGCACGGTCAGTGAGCCGGTCACCAAAAGGGTGAGCGATAGGGAAACGATGACGTAGCGAATCGGACGATGAGTGAGACCAAACCGGATCCCTTCGGCAAAGAGAGCCCCAATCTCGCGCAGGCTGAAATGGGCTGGGGTCGCTCGAACGCCGCTCAATTGATACCTCCCCTGAAGCCGAATCCCTGAAACAGCCATCGCCGAGAAGAGAAAACTCACGCTCAGACAAGCAAGCACTAGGGGATGGTTGAGCTTCTCCAGGAGAAATCCGCTCAGTCCGGGAGCAACGATCAGGCTCATTTGCATTGCTTGAGTGATTAGGGCATTGGCCGCCGTCAGCTCATTCTGCGAAACAATCTGCCGGGTCATGAACAGTCGCCCAATCAAGAAAAAGGATCCCGCCAGACCAAAGAGAACTATCGTTGTCGTGAGGATACCAGGAGAGGCTGAAACCATCGGAACGAGGAGCAATCCCGCCCGCGTTAGCTCACTCATGGTGAGAAGTCGTATTGGTGAGATCCGGTCGAGGATCACTCCCGCCAGCGGGAGAACCAGCACCTGCGAAAGAAAAAAGAGCGCAGCTAAAAAACTCAGGTGTTCCGTCCCGACACGCTGCCTGAACCCCACAAGCACGAGCAAGGTATAGACGGCCAACACCCCACCGAGACTACTGACCGCGAAAGCACTCCAGAGAAGCCGGAAGTCACGATTCTTCAAAAGCCCTCGATAGGTTACTGACGTCGCCGCAGGGGAGAGATGAGTCACGATCCCGTCCTAGCGCAGCCATGGCCTGGAAGATGGGGAAAATGGCTGGGAGCCAGGGATTCGAACCCCGATTCGCGGATCCAGAGTCCGCTGTCCTACCATTGAACGAGCTCCCAGCAGCGCACGTCACTATAGCGAGTAGCGTCCTCCGTTGTCAAGCGCGGTTCTCGCTGGCCCGAGACCGTTCGTGTCATCGCTCCAGGCATCAGATCAGGAGCTTGAGGAAGGCTTCTTCTTCCGCTCCTGCTTCTCCTTCTCGATCTGCTCTGCGAGCCGCTTCTCTCCCTCGCTGGCATCGGCATGAGCCAGCCGGGCGGCTTCCAGAGCCCGCGCAAGCGCCGCTTTCTCTTCGTCCGATGTCAGTGTTCGCTCGAGGGCGGTTAATCGAGCCAGATGGCGCTCGGTTGCCTCACGGAATGCCTTTAATGCCTTGTAAAGAAGTTCCGTCTCCGCCTCGCGCGAGTGCGCATCTTCGATGTTGATGATCGTCTCATCAACCGCTTTGACGTAATGATTGAGCAGGGTTGCTGGGGACGCCTTCGGCAACGGGCCCCATTCCTCCTCTTCTTTCTTGGACTGTTGCGCCGAGCGATTCTCCAGAAGCAGCAGCCGTCGCTCGGCAATCTTCATCAAAACCTTGACCCGGAGGTCTATCTCCTGAGCTTCCTTGAGCTGATTGATTTCCTTGGGCGTCAGGTACTCGTCCGACTCCTGAGCACCACCCGGATAGGGACACGTCGTGACCAGGGCGATCGCCAAGCCAAAGCCGACGATATAAGATCGCCTTTTCTTCATTGGACATCCTCCGCCGGAATTGTAGCGCAACAATGGTTCGCGGTTTCCCCGCGGCACGGGCTTTCCCGCCTGCGCTTTCTTCGTCTTCGGAGCCCCGAAGGTCTGCGCTCCCGGTGGAAAAGTTTCGCTACTGGATCTCCGCCCTCGCCCGCTATTTCGTAACCGGTTCAATAGTGGGTGCTTCGGCTTTCCCGAACCGCAAGAAGTTGTAGCCCCGGAGCGCGAGGCCATGCGTGGCGTAACTCACGGCCAGAATGAGCAAGACCCACCGCGAGTAAAAGTAGATGCCCAATCCGAGCAATACGAGAAAGAGATAGGACCACCGAGCGCTTATTGCTCCAGAGCCAAGATCTTTGAAACTCCGATGGCGTATCGTACTGATCATGAGGAGACTCAGTCCGCAGACGAGCGCTAGAAAGAGACTGCTCACGATCGGAATTCCAATGACAACGGTTTCTCCGAGCACCGTCAAATGGAGGCTGTCGCGTACAAAGAGAGGCATCGGACTGAAGTGGACAATGGCCGCGATGAGTCCGGCGGCAGCGGGAATGGGCAATCCGACGAACTGACGACGCTCCTTTTTCGACGGGGTTGCCATTCGTCGCGCGTGCACGTTGAAACGCGCCAGCCGAAAAGCCCCACAGGCGAGATAGAGAAATGAGGCCGCCCAGGCGATTTTGGAAAACTCCGGGCCGTATCCTTCGGGGACAGAACCGTAACCCCACGTATAAGCGAGAACCGCCGCCGCAATCCCGAACGATAATACGTCAGCGAGACTATCAAGCTCAATGCCGAAATCGCTCGTCGTGCGCGTCATTCGCGCGATGCTTCCATCGAGACTGTCAAAGAGGACGGCAAATCCGATGGCCTTGGCAGCATTATCGAACAGGCGCGCGGCTTCGGCTACGTCGGTGGGTAACACCTGATAGCCTTTCATTGCGGCGATTATGGCATAAAAGCCACAGAAGATATTCGCTGTCGTGAAAACGCTCGGCAGGGCATAGGCGCTGCGCCTTCGAGGGGGTGAGCTCGGTCCGTGGTCCTGGCGGCTCATGATTGAATCCTCGCAATAATGCTACTGCCCGCCCGCACGCGATCTCCCGGACGGACGACGATCTCCGTGTCGGGGGAAAGGATGACATCGGCGCGGGAGCCGAATTTGATCAAACCGATTCGCTCTCCCTTTTGCACCGTTTCGCCGACGCGCTTCCAGCAGACTATCCGACGAGCCAGAATCCCGGCAATTTGTTTAACGATCACCTCCGTCTTCTCTCCCGAAATGGTGATCACCGTTTGTTCGTTCACGACCGACGCTTCGTCCTTCATTGCCGGTCGAAACGATCCCGGATGATGCTGAACATCAGTTATTCGCCCGGCAATAGGCGAGCGATTCACGTGAACGTCCAGCGGCGAGAGAAAGATCGAGAGGATTCGCCCCGCCCGGGGATTGGAGGGGTCCAGTGAGGCGATGCGCACGACTTTTCCGTCTGCCGGAGAAACAATCGCCGCCTCATCCGCTGGAATCGGTCGCTCAGGATCGCGGAAAAACCAGGCAACGAAGCCAGTACCGAGGAGAAAAACGAGAGCAATCCAGGGAAAGTCCAGGGCGTAAAAAAGCGACGTCAGTCCCACCCCTGCCAGAAGCACCGGATAACCGTCCCGCGCAACCATCGTATCAGTTCCTCTCCAAACAGAGATGCGAACTGCTGCCCCTCGGTCCCATGTCTCCCCATTCGGCCACGAGCCGTGGAACCTCTCCTCACGCCTGTGTCGGTTTTATCGAGCGGCCATCTGTCGCCTATAGCGATTGAGGATAGCCTCCATTTTATCTTTGACCAGGAGCTTTTTCTTCTTCAACAGCGTCTCTTCCATCATTTCTTCCTGGGTGGGATAGGGTAGCGACGTCAGTTCTTGCAATCGTTTCTCATACTGCTGGTGCTCAAGCGCCAACTCTCGGAATTCAGGGTCTACCGCCATCAGATGTTCTTTGAGAGACGCAGAGCTATTCTCCATTGCTCCCCTCCTCGCGGTGTGATGTTTGACTTGACCAGGGCCATCACAGTTTCCGGCACAATCTTAATACAGCTCACCCGGTGACGCAAGCACTATGTCAGCTCGAGGCGCATGATCAGGGCGTCTTCGACCGGGTCCGAGTAATAGTTCGGGCGTCGGTGCCAGACGGTGAAACCGAGAGCGCGATAGAATGCCCGGGCGGAGTAATTCGACGCGCGCACTTCGAGGAAGCCACAAACAGCCCCGCGTGCACGGGCGCGAGCGATTCCCTCCCTTATGAGAGACGACCCAATGCCCTGGCGGCGGAACTCGGGATGCGTTGCCAGATTGTTGATGTGCCATTCATCCGCTACAACCAGCGAGCAGAGAAAGCCCAGCACCGTCGGCGTCCTCACGGGAGATTCGACCGGACGAGCGACGAGCAGGATTCGTCCCTCGGCGTCACCTCTGACGATCTCCTTGAGATAAGCCTCGTAGCCCCAGCGGCTGAGACCTGAAGTCTCTTCGATTTCCACGATCTCATCGAGATCGTCAAGCCGCATGTCGTCAATCTGAAAGCAAAGAGGACGATTGTTGGATTCGTCGAGCCTCAGCATCTGCCGGCCTCAAGTAAAAGGGACGAAGTTCGTCTACTCCTGCCGCCGCCCCGCGACGCCACTTCTGGTAGGCCAGAGCGGCGACCGAGGGAGCGAGCCAGGGAGTGACCAGAGCCGCCACCCATCCCGTTACCGGGTGAGGAATATGGGTGCAGGGATGAAGCGGAAACCCTTCCGCTGCCTGGAGAAGGATCGGAACCCCGTTGCCCACAAAGACGATGTCCCGCTCGGTGAGCGACTGCAGCAAGACATCGGCGCGAAGGACGTCCGGCTCACCAAGACTCTGAATGTCGCCTTCCGGTGAGACAGAAAAAAGTTGGGCGTAGACCTCCCCTCGCAGGGCGTTGATTGAACAACAGATCGTGCCACTCAGGTGAGTGGCATGAGCGAGCGCTTCAAGCGTTGTCACGGTCACGACTTCTCGCCCCAGCGCATGAGCGAATCCTTTGACCGTTGCCAGTCCCACTCGAACTCCGGTGAAAGAGCCAGGTCCGCAGGCGACGGCGAAAAGAGTAACATCTTCGATCGTTGCACCAATCCGTTTGAGGAGATAATCAATGTCGTTGAGTACCACGCGAGAATGGCTCGCCGGAGAAGTGGAACCGAGCCAGGATAGCGTCATGGTCCCCTGACTCAGAGCAACGCTTCCCCGATCGGTGGTTGTATCAAGCGCCAAGATAAGAGGCTCACGCTGCGCTCCTGTGCGAAAACTCGTTTCCGGATGGCGTGTTTGACACATGTAACGGGCAAATTATATATTTCACCGGTCACGCCGAGCAACGTTATCACATGCTGGCGTTCCGACGAGGGGGCGTCACGATTCGCCATGCCGGCTGACAAGCTGATATCAGCGCAATTCCAGAATTTCAGTGGATCGCTCGGGAACGACCCGATCCGGAGAGGGACATGGAGATAAAGGGACCCACCAAGCTCACGCCGATGCTCAAGCAATATCACGAGACGAAGCGTCGCTATCCGGGGACGCTTCTTTTCTTCCGCCTCGGCGACTTTTACGAACTGTTCTACGAGGATGCCCTCATCGGATCGAAGGAGCTTGAAATCACACTCACAGCACGACACAAGGAACGAGGCGCTCCTGTCCCGATGTGCGGCGTTCCTCATCATGCCCTCAATGCCTACGTGGCCAAGCTCATTCGCAAGGGCTATCGCGTGGCCATCTGCGATCAGGTCGAGGAGCCGACGGGCCGTAGCAAACTGGTGAAACGCGAGGTCGTACGAATTGTCACGCCGGGAACAGCGATTGAGAGCCAGCTTCTGGAGGCGAGCGATCATAATTATCTGTCGGCCATCGCCGGAAATCTGACCGAAATGGGAGCGGCTTTTCTCGACCTCTCCACGGGGGATTTTCAGGTCACCGAATTCAGCGGTGAAGATGCCTGGGAACGCATCGTCGAACAGCTCGACGCCTTTGGGGTCCGAGAAATCCTCTATCCAAAGTCACTCGAAGACTTCTTGAACGCACGCGTCTCCGGCCCGGCGTCGGATGAGCCGTCGGGAGCCACGGTAGACCAGTTCCGACGGGAAGCGGTCGTCCTTCAGCGAGCCACGCGAACGCCGCTCGACGACTGGGCCTTCGATGAGGATTACGCCGCAACTCTCCTGGTTGATCATCTGGGCGTAGCAACGCTCGATGGGTTTGGACTCACGGGCCATACGCAGGCCATTCGCGCAGCGGGAGCGGCCCTTCATTACGCGCGCGAGACGCAACAGGCGCAGGCCTCGCACATCACGGAGATTTCTTTCTTTCAGCCATCCGACTACATGATCCTCGATCCCTCCACCGTTCGCCACCTTGAACTCGTCCAACAGTTGGATGGAGGGAAGGACCACACTCTCTTTGCCGTCCTCAACGCTACAGAGACGGCCATGGGAGCCCGGTTGCTCAAACAGTGGATTCTTCGTCCCTCGGTGAACCTGGCGGAGCTGAACACGCGACTGGACGCTGTAGAGGACCTCAAAAATGCCCTCGTGCGGCGCGACCAACTTCGTCAGCACCTGAAGAGAGTCCAGGATGTGGAACGACTGCTGGCCCGCATCAACCTGGGGACGGCAACCGCGCGCGACCTGATCGGGCTCAAACAGAGCCTGTCCGCCGTTCCCCTCATCAAAGAGGTGCTGGCTGAGAGCAGCTCCTCCCTCCTTGAGGTTCTCCGAGAGAGCCTCGACGAACTGAACGATGTCTGCGACCTGATCGGTCGGGCGATCTCCGATCACCCTCCAGCCTCCCTCGCTGAAGGGGGAACTATTCGTCCGGGATATTCGGCGGAGCTTGACGAACTGCGGGCGCTGGCGGGCGACAGTAAAGGTGCCATTGCGGCCATCGAACGACGCGAGCGGCAGCGAACGGGAATTTCTTCGCTCAAGGTTAAATTCACCTCCGTCTTCGGCTATTTCATTGAAGTGAGCAAGGCCAATCTTCATCTCGTCCCTCCCGATTACGAACGCAAGCAGACGCTCGTCGGGGCCGAGAGGTTCACCACGCCGGAACTCAAGGAGTACGAACGAAAGATATTGAGCGCGGAGCAGCGCATTGCCGAACTCGAAGCGGAACTCTTTCACGATGTTCGGCGTCAAGTGGCCGGCGCAACCCGACGCATCCAACAGACGGCGCGGGCATTGGCTCAACTCGATGTCCTGACGGCCCTGGCTGAAACGGCTGCCCGGCGCAACTATTGTCGTCCCCTTCTCACCGAGGACGACGAGATTGTCATCAAGGACGGGCGGCACCCGGTCGTCGAGACACAGGTTGATCGTTTCGTCCCGAACGATCTCTTCATCAACAACACGACCGACCGACTCCTCATCGTGACCGGTCCGAACATGGGAGGCAAGAGCGTTTACCTGCGCCAGGCGGCGCTCATCTGTATCCTCGCCCAGATCGGATCGTTCGTTCCCGCCCGTGAGGCGCGACTCGGTCTGGTGGATCGGATCTTCACGCGCGTCGGAACATCAGATGATGTCGCCCGGGGCCGATCTACCTTCATGACCGAAATGATCGAGACGGCCAAAATTCTCCACACGGCCACGCCCCGCAGTCTCGTTCTTCTGGATGAGATCGGTCGCGGGACGGCAACTTTCGATGGTCTGTCGCTCGCCTGGGCCGTCGCTGAATATCTGCATAATAACGCGAACCACGCCGCCAAGACGCTCTATGCCACACACTATCATGAAATGACCGATCTGGAGAAGGTTCTCCCCGGCGTGCGTAATTACCAGGCGCTGGTTAAAGAAACGCAGGGCGGGATCGTCTTTCTCCATAAGATCGTTGAGGGGCGTGCGAACAAGTCCTATGGGATTGAGGTCGCCCGCCTCGCCGGACTTCCGCAATCGGTGATCGCGCGTGCACGAGAGATTCTGGCCAATCTCGAAGCCAACGAGCTGGATCCGATGGGGCGCCCCAAACTCGCCCGGCATTTGCCGAGCCGTGCCGATTGGAAAGAGCAACCCACCCTCTTTGATTCCACCCATCAGCAGATCATCGAAGAACTCCGCCAGATTGATCTCGACCGGTTAACACCGGAGGAGGCTAAGGAAGTCCTCGCTGCGCTCAAACGAAAACTCATCTAGAGACTCTCGGCTGGGCGCCATCCGCCATTCCGGGAATTTTTCCCGTCATTCACCTGCGCTTTCCACGACCGGATGGATTATAATGGCAGCCGCAAAATGCCAGACACATTTACAATTAAGGAGGCACTCCGTGCGACAAACACGAACTCTGCTCAGCATTACGATCGTGATTTTGCTCATTCCCGGTTTGCTCGCCGCACAGGAAAAGACGCCTGATGTCACAGGAACCTGGGAGCTGACTGTAGAAACGCCTCAGGGGACGGGCAATCCAACAATCGTCCTCAAACAAGAGGGCGAAAAGCTCACTGGCGTTTACAAGGGTCGCTTCGGCGAAGTCAATCTTCAGGGATCCCTCAAAGGCAACGACATCACCTTCTCCATCACGGTGAACGCGCAAGGAACTGAGCTGACGATCACCTATAAGGGGACCGTTGAAACCGATTCCATGAAAGGAACGGTTGATTTCGGTGGCTTCGGCGAGGGGACCTGGACCGGGAAGAGAAAGAAAGAGGGGTAACGGTTAGGGCCCTCGGACCCTTCAGAAGACACGGAATCGGTCCGGGTCGGCGATTTGCCGCCGAAGCCGATATTTCCTCCTGCGCAGTCAGGAGACATTGCTCTACCTTCTCGCTGAAAATTCCATCATGCCAGGGAATTCTCAGCGAGCGGTAGCACGACTGACGTGCGCGCGGACCATTTCCCGGAAGGCCTGCGAGAGGTCTCGATAAATCGGTCCAGGGACACCCGATCCGATAGGCGTGCCGTCTACCGCGATGACCGGCGCCACTTCGAGTGTCGTGCTCGTCAGCAGGACTTCCTGAGCCGCGATAACCTCAGGCGGACGGATGTCTCGCTCGACGACCGTATACCCTCGACCACGTGCGACTTCGATGAGGTGAGCGCGGGAAATGCCATGAAGGATTCTCTGATCAGCTACCGGAGTGATGAGGGCCGTCCCGTCATAGATGAAGAGATTACTGCTTGCGCCTTCGAGCACACAGCCGTCGCGGACAAACAACGCCTCGTAGGCTCCTGACCGGCGGGCCCGTTCTTTCGCCAGAACATGTGGCAGAAGGCAAATGGACTTCACATCCGAACGTCGCCATCGCTCGTCCGGCACAGTAATGACGGCAATTCCCTTCTCCCACACTTCGGGCGGAATTGTCCGGAGCCGCCGGATCGTCATGACCACTGTGGGCGTCGCATCAGAAGGGAAGAGATGCGCGCGGGGAGCAACACCCCGCGTCACTTGAAGGTACAGCTCAGCGTCACCGAGCTGCGTCCGTTCAATCAGTTCGTATCCGACATCCCGGAGGGCATCCAGACTATACGGCAGCGTGAGTTCAATGGCGTCGGCGCTTCGTTGTAACCGCTGCAGATGATCTTCAAAGGCAAACGGCTTCCCCTGATAGACGCGAATAACCTCATAGATGCCATCGCCGAACTGGAAGCCTCGATCTTCGACCGACACTTTCGCGGAAGCGAAATCGAGAAACTCGCCGTTGAGCCAGACAAGTCCTTCTGTCACGTTCCTCCCTCCAACAATGGCCACAGGTTTCCCAGATTCCTCGATTTCTCTCTTTGAAAATCGGCGAAACCTGTGGCTTGCTATTTGTCGTCTCTTGCATCAGCAACATCAAAACTCCTCGTACTAGCGGTGAACTGACGCCTCAGCCTCGAATGATCATGAAAGGGCAGTCGTAATCCGCAAGCGGTCACAGTGTTCCCAACGTTCCGAGGTGTGGCGTCAGTTTCCTTCCCCCGCATGACCTGAACCATTGCTCCGAACCTGTGACACAAGCGTTCGAGTCCGGGCACTGTCGCAGGCGTGCGCGACTTACGGAGAATATTTCACCGGGAGATCCATGACCGTCCGGAGTCCGGGGCGGGCTGAAACGATGAGCGGGATGGTATTGACGACAACGGCGGCGGTGGCCAGGTCTCCGTGGGTTCCGCCGGGGATCTGCAGCGTGATGTTCGGACGCCCCGTGATGCGGATAGTGTCAGCCGCATCGCGAGCACCGACGGCCATTCGCAGATCGAGGACAATCCGCTCCCGACCGTTGGAGACCCCCCGACACACCTGTTTGACGCCCGCGACGAATCCCTTTTTCACCTCCAGATATTGCGTCCGCATATCTTCCTCGGCAAGGACGGGTTCGATGGTCTCCGTCAAATCATCCAGGTGAATCCCCAATCCATCGGCGATCATGGCGGCCGATTCAGGGAGACCGTGATGTTTAATGGTGCCGGAAGCGACGGCCCGGGAGAATTCGTCCGGCGTCATCCCGGCGCCGATTTTCTTTTGCAAAGGAAGTCGGCGTTCGGAAGCGTCAACGACCCGGCTGACAAAAATGGAATCAACTTGCTGGCAGACGGTCGAAAGCGTCAGCACCAGTTTATCCATTACGAACCCGGGATTGACGCCCGTGCCAACGACGGCAACGCCTCGCGCATGTGCCCGCGCATCCAGTTCGCGCGAGAGTTCCGGATATTTACGAAACGGATACGCCAGTTCCTCACAGGTCGAGATGACGTGCGAACCTGCTTCGATACAACTGTAAAGCTGATCGAGTACGGTGGTCAGGTATGAAGACGTAGAATGAATGACGACATCCGCGCGGTGACGGAGCACGTCGGCTGCTCGGTCGGACACCTGCACGCCGAGCGGCCGATCGAGCCCCACGACCTCGCTCACGTCGCGGCCCACTTTGGCCGGATCAATGTCTATGGCTCCAACGATTTCGGCGGTCCCTTTTTCTACAACCAACCGAGCGATGGCTGCCCCGATGGGGCCGAGCCCATAGTGGATGAGGCGAAGTTTTGATGGCATCGTTTTAATCCTCCCGAAGAAGTGTCAAAAGACTTCGACAAGCGCGGAGCGGACATGATCCCGGGCGAGGAGCGCGGCACCGATGACGCCCGCCATTTCCCCCAGTTCACTTCGAACGAAACGACATCGCCGAAAGGAGAGGGCGAAGCTATGTCGGGACGCTTCTCGCCGAATCGCCCGCAAAAGCAGATCACCCACTGCCATGACCGGTCCACCGATGACGATGACGTCAACGTTGAGGAGGTTGATGACGTTGGCGATGGCCAGTCCCACAGCCGCTCCCGCTTCGCGGAGCGCAGCGCGAGCCAGCCGATCCCCATTGATGGCTGCCTCAATCACTCGCTGAAGCGTCAGGACGCCGGCCATATCGGTGGCCAGCGACGACAGCGAATAGGCTGGATCGGTGAAGAACATTTCGCGCACACGCCGCACAATGTTTGGTCCTGAGGCTACCGTTTCCAAACAGCCCACTCCTCCACACCCGCATTCAATACCCCGTGGATCCACCTTACAGTGACCGAACTCGCCCGCATAGCCCGCTGCCCCTCGATGAAGCCGCCCATCGAGAATGAGGGCTGACCCGATCCCGGTACCAAAACTGACGAAAAAGACATGGCGAGCCCCACGAGCGGCCCCGCACGTCCATTCCCCATAGGCCGCCATATTCGCATCATTGTCGAATACCAGTGGCACTCCAATTGCCCCCGAGAGTTCTCGATAAACATCGAACCCGGAGAGATCAACAAGGTGGGGAGCCAGTTCGATATGTTGGGTCTGCTGATTCACGAGTCCCGGCCAACCAATCCCGATGGCGCCAATAGTGCCGGCGTCCGGTAACTGACACAGCTCCGTGATGACTTCGATGAGTTGCCGGAGGAAGATGCGCGGCATGCGCGTTTCCGCCAGGAGATCTCTTTGAGCAACGATCTCTCCGTCGACGGTCACAATAGCGGCCCGGATGGTGCGGCCAATATCAACGCCGATATATCGTCCGGCAGCGCTGTCATGGCGCTCACTCATCACCCGACTCATCGGTGATTTCCCTCGCGAGCGCAGGGGAGGACCCGGTAGATGAAGGGACCGCGGATTTCAAGCGAGAGAGGGCCCACCGCACCTTAGCCCGGATGCCCTCATCCGGATCGGAGAGAAGGTCGCCGAGCGGATCCGCGGCACGCCCATCGCCGATCTGACCGAGCGCCTCAACTGCCGCAAACCGGAGATTGCTGTTGGAACTCTTGAGGAGCGGCACTAAAGCTTCCACGGCTTCACTGCTTTTCATCTGACCCAACGCCACGGCAGCCTCGCATGCGACGAAGACATCCTCGCAGGTGAGCAGGGCCACGAGAACAGGGACGATCTGTTCATCGCCGATGAGTCCCAGGGCGCGCGCAGCAAATCGCGCTGTTACATAATCTCCGGCATCGAGAGCTTCATTCAGTTCCTCGATGATCATCCCACTGGCGCGTGAGCCCTGGGAGACGAGAGCGGCGACGGCTGCCGCTTTCACCCGGAGACTGGAATCGCGTAATGCCGAGACGAGCGCTGAAATTGCCCGAGGATCTTCGGAAACTTCCAATAGTCGCACTGCGCGCAACCGTTCCGCCTCGCGCTCATCCGACAGCATTGCATAAGGATCGAGTGTCGCCGATCCTCCGGCCATTCCGCTGACGATCTTCCGGGTGATGTGGTCCAGGACAGTGAGAATATCTTTGGGATGGGCATCCACCTTCTCCGTCCAGAGAAGATCGCCGGTCCGCGTCTCAATCAATTGAGCCGTCACGCGAAACCGCTCTGGGGAACGCAGGAAAGCTCCGACCAAAACCGCATCTACGCGCAGATCGCGCCCGACCTGTCGCGGATCAACGAGTCGGTGTTGATAGCGGGCGATGCGGCTGGAGGGTTGCACATTGACGGTTTTGAGTTTCCCCAGTTCGGTGATCAAACTGTCGGCCAGCGAAAGACTGTAGACATCGTCATCGGGATTACTGCTCAGATTCTTAAACGGCAGGATAGCGAGCGAGCGCGTCGGACCGCTGGTGAGCGAAAACTCGGCCTTCTGGCTGCCCGATGAGTGAGCGGCAGCCACCGAGGAGCGAGGCGATGTCCCCCGCCAAACGGCGCGAACCACCCGCCGCAGTTCACGAATGAGCGGCCAGAAGAACCACTTGCGCACCGGAGGATGAAACGGCACGCGAAGTCCATCGGGGATTCCGCTGACCCGCCCGATGTCCGGAGCGATGGCCAGCAGGTCATCGCGCAAGTCTCGCATGGTCTGATAGCGATCCCGCGGGTCCTTCTCCATCGCTCGCTCGATCACGGCCTCAAGGGCTTCCGGAATCAAGGGGTTGAGCTGCCGAACCGGACGCGGCTCCTGATGAATCACTGCGGCCATCGTCTCCACGCGCGTTTTCGCTTTGAAGGGGACTCGCCCCGTCGCCATCTCATAGAGAACGACCCCGAAGGAAAAAATGTCCGTTCGATGATCCACGCGCTCGCCTCGCGCCTGTTCCGGTGACATGTACGAGGGCGTACCCAGAGTCGCGCCGATTTCCGTCAGGTCCGCCCGAGCTTCTTCCTCCGCAGACGAAATCTGCTCGGCCGAGAGCTTGGCCAGACCGAAGTCGAGAATCTTCACCTGCCCGCGTTCGGTGATGAGGATGTTCGTTGACTTGATGTCGCGGTGAATGATTCCCCGCGCATGAGCGGCCACTAACGCATCGGCAACTTGAAGAGCAATGCTCATCCAGCTTTCGAGATCAAGCGGCTTGCCCCCGATGACGCGCTTCAACGTCTGACCCTCGACATACTGCATGACGATGAAATAATGTCCGTCGGTCTCGGCAATCTCGTAGATAGAACAAATGTTGGGATGATCGAGAGCCGAAGCCAGCCGCGCTTCTCGAAGGAAACGACGCCGGGATTCGGGATCCCCCACGAGATCCCCCGACAGAATCTTCAACACGACCGTGCGTTCGAGGTTCAGGTCATAGGCTTTGTAGACGACACCCATCCCCCCTCGACCCAACTCGGCGAGCACCTTGTAATGAGAGATGACCTGGCCGATCAGATGATCTTGTGCCACCTACCGATCTCCATCGCTTCCTGACGTCCAACGAAGACGCTCGAATATGACCATCAATTCTACGTATCTGGCCACGAGTTGGCAATTGAACCGGTTGACGACGCCGATCTCCCCACATAAAATTGCCGCTGATTTAAAAAACCATTCGTGGGGCATATTGAGGTGTTATGAAACGACTGAAGATGACCGTTGTGACTGTGACGCTCGCGCTTCTTTCCTTCCTCCTCGTCCTGGGGGCTCCGCTCCGCGTTCGATCACAATCCGATGTCGTGTGGCAGCAGATGGCCGGACCCTTTGGGGGACGCATTCTCGCCCTCGCTGCTGATGACGCGGGCGTATTCTATGCCGGAACTGATGGAGCAGGCGTGTTTCGCTCGACAAATAACGGTGCGCTCTGGGTCGAGTTCAACAACGGACTGTCGGCCCGGCGCATTCAAGCCATCCTCCCGACGTCGTTTGGTCTTTACGCAGGCACCGCGGGAGACGGGGTTTACCGCTTCGACGAGAGCACACAGACCTGGCGCGTCGTCAGTGAAGGACTGACCAATCGCAATGTTTCATCGCTTGCCGTGACCCCATCCGGGGATTTGATTGCGGGCACTCGAGGAGGAGGAGTCTTTCTTTCCCGCGACCAGGGGAGCACCTGGATGCCGCTCAACGAAGGGCTGAGCGATAGCGATGTGCGAGCGGTCCTCGTCAACGATGTTGGACATATCTTAGTTGGAACAGCAAGCGGACTTTTTCGATCCGTTGACAACGGTGACTCGTGGCTGCCGACAAACCTCAAAGGGTTTGCTCTTACGTCTCTCGCCATGACGCGCAGGGGCACGCTTCTTGCCGCCGCCGATGGGACGGGACTCTTTCGTTCCACTGATCGCGGGGTTAACTGGACGACGAATAATGCTTCGCTCTTTACATTGACGACGCGGGTGCTGGCAGTCTCGCCTAGCAACATCGTCTATCTGGGCACGGGTTCAGGCGTTTTGCTCTCGTCGGATGATGGCATATCCTGGCTGTGGCTCAACGGAGGCCTGGATAACCGGTCGGTACTTTCCGTTGCCTCCTCGGAGCAAGGTGTCGTTCTTCTCGGGACCGATGGTAATGGAGTCTTCCGATTCGAGCCGGAGGAGGGTGAATGGGCCGCTGCCAGCACGGGTCTTCGCAGTGCGAGAATCATTTCGTTTCTCAGGGAGTCGGGAGGCGAAATCCTGCTCGGCACGGAAGGCGCAGGGATCGCGCGATCGCTCGACCAGGGAGCCAGTTGGACCACTATTAATACCGGCCTTCGAAGTTTCGTCGTTCATGCCATCGTCAGAGACGACCGAGGACGACTCTTCGCCGGGACGGACCTGGGAATTTTCCGCTCGACTAACGACGGTGCCCGATGGAACCCGGTCAATTTCGGCGTGACCAATCCCTTTATCATGGCCCTGGCGGTGAAGCCACCGTATGTCTTCGCCGGGACGCTTGGTGGTGGGGTGATGCGCTCGGGAACTGGAGGCGCAGCCTGGGGACCCGTCAACAATGGCCTTCGCAATCGCAATGTTCGAGCCCTGACGGTCAACAGTGCCGGCGTCCTTTTTGCTGGAACCGAAGGCGGCGTCTACATGTCCACTAATAACGGGGGACGATGGACGGCTGTCAATACCGGCCTGGCCAGTCAAAACGTTCGGGCCCTTGTTGTCAATGCCCGTGATGTTCTGTTTGCAGGGACGGACGGAGGCGTCTTCCGGTCGGCCAACAACGGAGCCTCCTGGGTGCGGGTCAATACGGGATTGACCAACACGATGATCAATGCCCTGACCGTCGGACCCAGCGGCGAAATTTATGCGGCCACCGAAGGGGGACTGTTTATGTCCACCAACGATGGCACTTCATGGATAGCGATCACGGGCAATCTCCCCCCGCTGCCCATCGGATCAGTGACGGCGACGTCCCGGTTTGTCCTCGCCGGCACGAAAGGAGCGAGTGTGTTCCGCGCAGTCCGTCCGTTGAGTCCCTGAACGGGGGAGGCGCTTGCGTCAAAACTCTTCCGCTGAGAGGGTGACCATGAGGTGGGGCGGGCCGGCTCGCCACAGGACAACGGGATCCCGATGATGAGGTTGTTCCCGATGGAGGTTTCGCTCGATCACTGGAAGGAATACGCGTGTCGGCAGATGACGCGCGCACGAGAAGCGACGCTCCGGTTCATCATGCGTCTTCCCGAGCGCGTCATCATTGAGCCGCACACGCAGGGTCAGTGGTCAATCAAAGACGTTCTCGCCCATCTCATCGCCTGGGAAGAAGAGGCCATCAGGCGACTCGAGCTGATCTTGCGCGATCAAGGGGATCGGATCGTTTTCATTGATGATCGCCGGGCAGCCGACGCCTTCAATGCCGATGCGGTGCGGCGGATGCGACGAACGTCCCTGAAGACGTTGCTCCACCGGATGGCGCGAACGCGGGCTCGCCTGACTCAACGATTTCAGCAGCTCCCGATCTCCGCCCTTAACGATCCCCGCCATCGCTATCCGGTGATCGAGTGGTTCCCGGAATTTGCCTGGACGCATGAGCACGATCACCTGCGCCGGATGCAACGATGGTGGTATAACCGACGACGAACCATTCGGCGGAAATCGAGCAAGGAGAATCCAGCTTAGGATGCCTCGGCCAAGACTGATCCGAGGAGCAATCTCTGCCATTCTGCCTCTGGCCGATAGCCTTATCGCCGCCGGATCGTTTCTCTTCTCCTTTCGTCTGAGGATGCTCAATCACGTTCCTTCAGTGGATGAGGTCATCGGTTTGCTTGGCGCCGGTGAACTTCTGTCAACGCTGAAGTGGGAGACGTTTCAGCCCTACCTTCACCTGTTCCTCGTCGCTGTGCCGCTTCACCTGTTCTGGCTCTCTCGCAACCGGTTCTACCTTCTCAGAGGGGAATTTTCGCTGCTGGACGATTTCGTCGGCCTGATCAAGGCGACGACAATGGCCACGCTCTGGCTCATCGTCATTGCCTTCATGTACCGGGGCGTCTTTGCCTTTCGCGAGTATTCATATTCTCGAGGGATATTTTTGCTTCACGCGGTATTCACGTTCACGGGATATATGGTGCTGCGCCTCGGCCTCCGGTGGGCCCAGACGATGCTTCGGCGTCGTGGCCGAAATCTGATTCCTGCGCTCATTGTCGGAGAAGGAGACCTCGCCGAGCTTTGCTTGAAGGAAATGACATCGAAACCGCACCTGGGGTACCGTGTGGTCGGTGTGGTGACGTCGCCGGGAGCCACGCGATCCAGCCCGACCCGCTCCTCGAAGTATTCTCTTCTGGGAGACCTCAATGATCTGCCTGAGATCGTGCGCCGGTGGGGCATCGAAGAGGTCTTCATCACGGATTCGACGATCAATCCCGATGTTCTCTTTGAGACCATTATGAAATGCTGGCGGTGGCAGCGGGTGAGTTTCCGCGTGGTGCCTCATCTTCTGAACTGCTTGCCGAGCAAAACCGCTCTCGATCATATCGGCAGTCTGCCGATGGTTCAGCTCTTTCAAGAGCCGCTTCGGGGCCCCGCGCGACATCTGAAGCGGGCGTTCGATCTCGTGGCGTCAGCTCTCGGCCTCATTGTGCTCAGCCCGTTGCTTGCCATCATCGCCGCGATCGTGAAGTTGACCTCGCCCGGACCCATACTCTTTCGCCAGGAGCGTGTGGGAATGGATGGCCGAATTTTCCTCGCCTACAAGTTTCGGACGATGTATCCGGATGCAGACGACCGGCCGCATCGTGAGGTGGCTATCCGATTGATTAAAGGGGTCGGCTCCCCCCCATCGCCGGGGATGTCACTCACGCCGACAATGACCGTAACGCAGAACGTTCTTTACGGCAAAGTGCCGGGGGACCGACGCATCACCCCTGTGGGACGATGGTTGCGGCGGTGGAGTCTCGATGAACTCCCCCAACTGATCAACGTCCTCAAGGGCGAGATGAGCCTCGTGGGTCCGCGTCCGCCAATCCCTTACGAAGTTGAGCTTTATTCCCCCTGGCACCGGAAACGGCTCGATGTCAAGCCCGGACTCACGGGCCTGTGGCAGGTCAGTGGCCGCAATCGCCTCCCGTTCGAACGAATGGTCGAACTCGATCTCTACTACATCGAAAACTGGTCGTTCTGGCTCGATCTTCTCATTCTCCTCAAGACCATCCCCGCTATCCTCCGCGGGGACACGGAATGACCAGGGGGCTAATTGTAAAGAAGATACTTCCGCCGGAGGCGGCGGAACTCCTCGAGCGAGCTTTGCCAGGACCTCTCGATTTGATCGGCATCAGCTCCCTGAAGGAGCAACTCCAGTGCTCGACGGTTAGCCAGCAATCGCCCGAAGTCCTCGGCCCGCCACGACTCTCGAAACAGCTTTCGAAGGGCAACGGCTATTTCTATCCCCAGCCGCACGGGCCGAAGCGCTGAACGATCCGTGATGACGATCATGATTCCGCCGCACTCTTCCCCAGCGAATTTCGACGCCCGGGGTGTAAATCGGATCGGGATGAAACGCACGCCCGGGATGCTTTTCTGATTCAGCTCAAAAGCCAATCGCTTTCCATCGAGCCAGGGAGCCCCGATCTGTTCGAAGGGTCGCTCGGTTCCACGCCCGACGGAGAGATTGGTCGTTTCCAGCAATCCGATGCCGGGATACAGCGCCGCCGCATTCATACTTCGCATGTTCGGCGACGGATTGATCCATTCCAGAGATGTGGCGTCGAACCACTGATCTCGCCTCCATCCCTCTATCCGGACGATGTCTAACTCGACACCGATCTTTCGTTCCTCGTTGAAGAGCTGCGCCAGCTCGCCGACGGTCATTCCGTGACGAATTGGGATGGAATGATAAGCGGTGAAGGACAAAGAATCCGCATCGGCCAGCGGGCCCTCGACGTCCACCCCGTTGATTGGATTGGGCCGATCCAGAACAACGAACCGGATCCGACGTCGAGCGGCTTCTTCCATCGCATACCCCATCGTGGTGATGTACGTGTAGAAGCGAGCGCCGATGTCTTGAATGTCAAAGACGAGCGTATCAATTCCTTTGAGCGTCTCCTCGGTTGGTCGTCGTCGCTCACCGTAAAGGCTGTAGATGGGCAGCCCTGTCTTCTCATCTCGCGCATCTCCGACCGGTTCATCGGCATGGCCGCGAATCCCGTGCTCGGGGCTGAAGAGGGCAACGAGGGTCAGACCTTTCGCTCCGGCGAGAAGATCAATCGTACTCGTCCCATCGCGCGCTCGCCCGGTATGATTCGTGATGAGTCCGATGCGCCGTCCCGCTAATCGAGCGAAGGCTTCCTGACGAAGGACGTCAATTCCCGTCAAAACCGTCGAGACCGCCGGTGCTGACGCGCGAGTGGGCATGCTGTCAGAAGGAATGGCCGGAGAGGCCGGCCTCTCCCAGGCCGGCAAGGGGGGAGCAACAATCGCGGCGGCAACAATGCTTGCCACTCGACCTCTCAGTGATGTGACGTCACCGCGCCCATCAGGGTGGACCCGATTACTCAAGAAGATGACGAACGTTTGACTCCCGGGATCGATCCACAAAGAGGTGCCTGTGAACCCCGTATGACCGAACGAGCCGAGGGGGAAAAGATCTCCTCGGTTGGAGGAATACCCCGTGTTAATATCCCAGCCAAGACCTCGCATCTCGTTCAGGGGAAGTCCGCGCGATTCCGTCATCCGTCGGACGCCAAGTGGACTGAGGATGCGCACGCCCTGGAATTCTCCACCGTTGAGAATCATTTGAGCATAGATAGCCAGGTCATCGGCAGTGGAAAAAAGTCCCGCGTGACCGGCGACACCCCCCAGGGCATAAGCGCGCGGATCGTGAACTTCCCCGATCATCCACCGTCCCTCTCGTCGTTCGGTCGGAGCACACCGCTGGCGTCGAAGCTCATCCGGACGAAACATGGTGTCCTTCATTCCGAGAGGGCGAAAGATATTTTCAGACGCAAACACATCGAGCGGCTGGCCTGAGACGCGTCGGACCAGTTCGCCCAAAACAATATACCCGACATCGCTGTAGATGAACCGGGTTCCCGGTTCGACGATCGGGGCAAGCTGATAGATTCGCTTCATTGCCTCGACGGGACCGTCTCGGTAGTCGTCCAGATCATTGTCGGCAATGAGCCCGCCCCGATGAATGAGCAGTTGCTCGACGGTGATTCGCTGCTTTCCGTTTTGACCGAATTCAGGGATGTAACGGGCCACCGGATCACCCAATCGCACTTTACCTCGTTCGACGAGAATCAGCACAGATGTCGCCGTCGCCACGACCTTGGTCAACGAGGCCAGATCGAAAATCGTATCTACGGTCATCGGGACGCGCTCCGGTTCGACAGCTCGAGAGCCGAGCGCCTTGCGATAAACAATGCGACCTCGTCGTCCAACGGCGATCACAGCTCCCGGCAGTTCCTTTCGGCTAATGGCCTCTTGAACGACATGGTCAATTTCGCTCAGGCGCTCGGCCGACATCCCGACCGCTGCCGGTGGTGCGAACGTTAACTCCCCAGCTTTTGGTCTTTGAGCCGCCGGCTGAACCGGTTGATACAGTAGGACAATCAAAAGGACTCTCCCGACTCCGCTCACCCATCGTTTCATGGCATCTCCGAAAAATCTCTTCAAGCCCGTTACGGGCGGAACGCAGGTTTTCTCGTATCTGCGCTCGCCGGGGGAAGCTCTAAGCTCGGTGGCGCCGCGCGTTCATAGGCGCAGCGTCTGGGTGAAGCATGTTCTCGTTCCCTGATGGCAGGCCACACCTGTCTGATCCACCAGGTAGATCAGCGCATCGGCATCGCAGTCAACCAGGATTTCCCTGACCCGCTGGACATGTCCCGAAGTCGCGCCCTTGCGCCACAGCTCCCGGCGCGAGCGGCTGAAATAATGGGCATAGCCCGTCCGAAGGGTCTCTTCGACCGCCTCGCGATTGGCGAAGGCCACCATGAGGACTTCACCGGTTGTGGCATCCTGCGTGACCACGGGAATGAGCCCGTTCATTTTGGCGAAATCAAGAGCGTCAACAGTCACCTCGCTCATCTTCGCACCTCGATGCCTCGTTCATAAAGGTAGTGCTTAACGACCGGCAGGGGGAAGCGGTCGTAATGGAAAATGGACGCCGCCAGCGCCGCATCTGCTCCCCCGACCGTGAATGCTTCCCAAATGTGATGAGGATGACCGCAGCCGCCACTAGCAATAACAGGAATGGGCACAGCCTCCGCAACAGCGCGTGTCAGTTCCAGATCATATCCCTGCTCCGTGCCATCACGATCAATTGATGTGAGGAGAATTTCGCCGGCTCCGAGGGCGGCCACCTCTTTGGCCCATGCGACCGCATCCCGCCCCGTCGGTTTCTTCCCCGCATGGGAGTATACTTCAAACCAGAGGTGATCTCCGTCGTACCGTCGGCGGGCATCAATGGCCACGACGACGCATTGTTGTCCGAACAGATGACTGAGTTCGGCGACAAGTTCGGGTCTCTCCAGGGCTGCTGTATTCACCGAGATTTTATCGGCTCCGCTGCAGAGAATCGTTCGCGCATCCTCGACCGTGCGAATCCCTCCACCGACCGTAAACGGGAGATCGAGGTGCGCCGCCACCCGCCGGACAACTTCCACGAGCGTGGCGCGAGCTTCAACCGATGCCGTTATGTCGAGGAACACCAGCTCGTCAGCTCCATCATCTCGATACCGAATGGCCAATTCGACGGGATCGCCGGCGTCGCGCATCTGGCGGAAATGTGTCCCCTTGAGGACGCGCCCACGATCCACATCGAGACAAGGAATGATGCGCTTGCTTAGAGCCATACCCGAACTAGTTGGACCCGGCGTGCGACGTGAACGCCCGAAGCTCAGCGAGCCGTATCTGTCCCTCATAGACGGCTCGTCCCACGACGACGCCCTTCACCCCGATGCGCTGAAGCTCGGAGATGTCGCCGATATGGCCAATTCCTCCACTCGCAATCAGATGAATATCGGGAACAGTTGCCAGGCGTCCCAGAAGATCAAAGTCCGGTCCCGCTAGAGTCCCATCTCGGTCAACGGCGGTGACGAGAAAGTGCCGTACTCCGAGGGCTGCGAAATGACGGACCGCGTGCTCGATGGCGATTCCCGTCTCCCGCGTCCATCCCTCGATGAGGACGCGTTCGCGAGCCCCATCCAGGGCGACGACGATCCGATCACGGTCGTATCGCTCAAGGAGTCGGCAGAGGACGTCTTCATGGCGGAAAGCAAGCGTGCCCAGAACGACCCGACTCACGCCACGATCGAGCAGCTCGCACACATCTTCCTCACGCCGCAGTCCCCCACCGACCTGGACAGGGATTTTGACTTTTTGCGCAATTTTCACCACTACCTCTCGCTGCGACCCGCGCGACAGCGCCGCATCGAGATCTACGACGTGCAGCGCCCCGGCTCCTTCCCTTGCCCACCGGACAGCCATTGCCAGGGGATCATCACCGTAGACCGTCATCTGTGACGGATCGCCTTGCCGCAACCGGACGACCCGTCCTCCGAGGATATCAATGGCCACATAAATCTCCATTACGACTTTGCCAGACGCAGAAAATTCCGCAGAATTTTCCGTCCCGTCGGACCGGATTTCTCGGGGTGAAATTGGGTACCGAAGAGACTGCCCTGCCCCACGATGGCGGGAAAGCGAACGCCGTAGCTGCACCGAGCGAGCACGATCTTCTCGTCAGCGGGTGCGGGGTAGAACGAGTGAACGAAATAAACCCATTCGCCGTCGGCGACGCCCTCCAGCAGAGGATGGGGCTGGGCGATTTCTAGCGTATTCCATCCGATGTGAGGCACCTTCACCGACTGAGGCAAACGGACGACGCGACCCGGGAAGAGATGCAATCCTTCCCCCGGCGCTTCCTCACTCTGATCGAACAGCAGTTGCATTCCGAGGCAGATACCCAGCACGGGGAGCCCTCGCTCGATGAGTTCCGCCAGCGACTCGCGCAGGGAGCGCACGTGTGCGGCGGCCGGTGCGAAATTCCCCACCCCAGGCAAGATCACGGCATCATAACCGCACGAGGGAAGCTCCGACACAACGAGGGGTCGCGCGCCTTCTCGTTCGAGAGCCGAGCGCAGGCTGAAAAGGTTTCCCACCCCGTAATCCAGGATCACGATGCGCATCTTTCAGATCACCCCTTTGGAACTCGGAACACCCGACCGGCGCGGATCGGCTGACACTGCCTGTCGGAGAGCCAGCGCGAGCGCCTTCACCCCGGCCTCGACCTTATGGTGATCGTTCTCGCCATAGTGTACGATGACGTGGATTGTCGCTTCAAGCGCCGTCGCCAGCGATCGCAGGAAATGATAGATATCCTCCCGCGGCATATCTTCCACGCCGTCTCTCTCGATCTTCAGGTCAACTACCGCATACGGACGACGCGCAAGATCAACACTGGCTGAGGCGAGAGCATCATCCAGCGGCACAACCGCCCATCCGAAGCGAGAGATTCCTTCCCGCCCTCCCAATGCCCGATTGAGGGCCTCGCCAACCGCCAGCGCCGTATCCTCGACGATATGATGCACGAGATCCCCGTCCGCCGATACCTCCAGATCAAAGAGCGCGTGGTGGCCGATCAACTCCAGCATGTGTTTGAGAAAGCCAATTCTCGTCCGGACGGATGCGGCCCCCGTCCCCTCAATACGAACGGTGGTCGTGATTTCCGTCTCGCGTGTCTTTCGCTCAACGTGACCGGTGCGCATAGGGTCCTCACCTTTTTAACGAAGACAGGACGCCGGGCAGCTCATTGACCGAAGGGAGAATGAGCGCCGCTCCGGCATCCATGAACAGGCGGATCCTGGCTCCCGGGTTGTAGCCATAACGATAGACTCCACAAAAGAGGCATCGAATGCCGCTCATCTCCGCCCGCCTGACCATGATGAAATCTTCGGCGGAATCGCCGACATACAGCAGTGCCGGTGGATGACCGAGTGCACTCCTGGCTTTCAGCAATCCATAGGGACTCGGTTTTCCGATGGACTCCGCGTGTTCCCGGTCATATTCGTCTTCGAGAAAGACGAGCGCCGACGAGTCAAAGACAGTCAGCCGATCACCGAGCGTTTTCTCGGCGGTACTACGGCGCCGACCGGACACAATGCCAAGCCGTCCAGAGAAAAGAGCAGCTAAGCGACGACCGACAGTGTCGGTGAGAATCGGTCGCTCGTGATCCACACACCCCGACCCGCGAGCGAATCGCGGTTCGATCCCGAAGACGGTGCGACAGTACTCCTCTCCATAGAAAAACTCATTGAAAACCGTGACGACGAGACTCTCGCCCATTGCTCCGGGATAGGCGAGAAATCGCTGAAACGCTGAAAGGGCGGTGAGCTTCCAGGAAGGAAGTTCCCATGACTCACGGATCTGTCGTTCGACCGATGGCAAGCCAGAGCTATCGGCTGCGTCCGCCAGCGCCAACAAACGGGCACGCGCCTGGTGGACATTGAGCGGCGAGCGCCATCGAATCGCTTCGACGAAAGCATCCTTCCGCCTGATCTCTCGCACGTAGGCGATCAGCCGCTCGGTCGCCTCCGTGATAAAGGCCCCCCCCAGGTGCTCATCGGTCTCCAGAAAAACTCGTAGCAGCGCGTCATCAAGTTGAACAAACGTCCCCAGCAAAAGAGCACATACCGTATCCCAATCGTTGTTGAACCCGCCGCTCTGGCGAAAGCGATAAATCATGCGCCGGGTCGCCAGCGGGGAAAAATCCCGGTAGAAGAGTTTGCTGAGGAGGTATCGAACGGTTCGACTTATGGCCACATCGTACGAGGGACGAACATCAATAAGTACCCCGTCGCAATCGAAAACGAGAGCAGAAATCGAAGCAAGTGCCTCCCGTTCGTCCGCGCGAATGTAGGCACGTCCCCCCTCCGTCGGGACTTCGGAGTAGACGACGTTCATCTCAAACACTCCCTCAGAGTCTCGACGACGAGATCGTTCACCTCCGGGACGCCCACCGTTATTCGCAAACAGCCCGACCAACCGAGAACGTCCCCGACGAGCTTGATTCGAATTCCCCGATCGGCGAGCGCCGAAAGGATTCCTTCAGCTCCGTCCCCAGCGGCCAAGAGAAGAAAGTTTGTTTGCGATGGGAACACCGTCAGTCCCAACTGAAGGAGACGATGCCGCAATCGCTCGCGCTCGGCCTTCAGCGCGTCCACGGCCCCACGAACGATCGCCGGTTGAGCGAGAAGCTTCACCGCCAGCCGAAGAGCAAAGGCATTCAGGGGATAGGGGTATTGAACTTTCTCCGCGAAGACGCGAATCAGTCTCGGGCGACCGATCATGTACCCGAGACGCATTCCGGCAAGTCCCCACGCCTTGGACATCGTCCGGAGAATTACGACATTGTCATACTCCCTCACGAGATCAGCCAGGCTCTCCTCGGCATACTCGACATAGGCCTCGTCAACGACGACGAGCGCCGATCTATCAGCAATCAGTTGTTCCACATCGCGACGAGCCAATGAGTTTCCCGTCGGATTATTGGGCGAGCAGAGGAAAAGCAGTCGGGCTGCCGGTGCGGCTAGTTCTTTTCGCATCCTCTCAACATCCAGCGAGAAATCAGGACGAAGAGGAACCTCGATGAACCGAGCGCCTGTCAGCCGACTTCGAATGCGATAAAACGAATAGGTGGGAGTGACCGATACCGCCGTCGTCGTCGGACCGAGGAAAACATCGCACAGGAAGGCGATGAGCTGATCTGCTCCGGAACCCAGGAGAATATGATCTTCCGGGAAACCTGTTGTCGCTGCGAGCGCTGAAACAAGTGCGGCATAGTCCGCTGCGGGATAGAACCGAGGATCCACCTCCCGAGCGACTTCATCCATGAGCGACGCCATGAGCGTTTCGGGGAGATAGCTGTTTTCATTGGCATCGAGTTTCCCTCGAGGGTGAATCCCATCAGATCCCGCCCCGGCCCACGGCAAAGGATACCCTTCGGCCAGCGCCAGTTCCTCAAGCCGCCTGTCGAACCAGTCCTTCACCTTCATTCTCGATCACGACGCGTTCCGTTTATCACCGTTCGAAATGCTGGGGGCGACGACCCCCGCGGCGGTTCAGTGAACTCAATCGTCTCTCCAACGCCTCGCGAGCGCCGCATAATGATTGGGCAGCCCTTCGGCCCGCGCCAAAAATCCCACAGGCGTGACAAAACGATCGAGCGTTGAATCGGAACACTCAACGGCTGTCATCCGCTTGAGGAAATCGAATGCGGAAAGACCAGATGCCCGACGAGCCCATCCACCGGTCGGAAGAACGTGGTTGGTCCCCACCACATAGTCAGTCAGTACCACCGATGTATCCGTTCCCACCAGAATCAATCCCGCTGACGTAATGCGACGGGCAACCTCCCATCCATCTTTCATCATGATTTCGAGGTGTTCGGGCGCGAACTCGTTGACGAACTGGATGAGGCGATCAACATCCTCATCGTAGACCACGAACCCATGCGTCCTCAGTGCGGTCATCACAAGTTCGCGCCGAGCTACGCCGGGCAGAAGCTGGGCGATCATTTCCCTGACTTCCTCGGCCAGTGCTCGGGATGTTGTGACCAGACCGCAGACGCTATCCTCACCATGTTCTGCCTGGGAGATGAGGTCCCAGGCGATGGCGCGGGCATGACCTGTGTCATCGGCGAGCACCACCAGCTCCGATGGTCCGGCTGGCATATCAATCGCGACCCGATCAGACACAAGCTGTTTGGCCATGGCGACGACGGAACTGCCGGGACCAACGATCTTCTCCACCGGCTGAATCGTCTCCGTCCCAAAGGCCATGGCGGCGATGGCCTGTGCCCCGCCGATGCGATAAATCTCATCTACCCCACATTGATCGGCGGCCACGAGCACGAGCGGATGAACCTTTTTTGTTCCATAGACCGGCGGCGTACACAACACAACCCGACGCACGCCTGCCAGTTTCGCGGGAATCACGCTCATCAAAACCGAGCTGGGGTAGACGGCCTTCCCTCCAGGGACATAGCAGCCGACACTCGAGAGAGGAGCATACCAACTGCGAATCACCACGCCCTGCCGATGAATCTCCCGAACCGGGAGGCGACGGAGCCAGGCGCGCTCGGCTTTTTCGATATTTTTCCGGGCGAGCGTCAACGCCTTCAGCTCGTCCCGCGAAACGGCTAGATAAGCACGCTCGATCTCTCGCCGAGAGACGCGAAGATCCGACGGACGGAGCGACACCCCATCGAATTTCTTCGCCCATCGGATAAGAGCACGATCGCCCTTATGAGCGACATCCATGAGGATTCGCTCGACGTCCAAACGCAACTTCGGCAGTGATGGCCGACGATTCAGCCGGCGGGCGAGAAGCTGTCGAACCGAGAGATGACCTCTCGCCGGACGCGAGTCGAGCCGTTCGAGGCGAAGAATCTCACGACTTCTCATAAGCTTCGTCCCGGGCGATTTCTTCCAGCGGGAGGATCTGGCGCGGCTCGTGCACCACCAGCCCCTGCGCGAGTTGCCGTAACACGGGCAGCAGGGTGAGGAACTCTTGTTTCTCCACCACGGTATTCACAGAATACCACCCCTTAACCGAGAGCGCGCTTATCGTCGGTCGCTTCAAGGCCGGTAATCGCTGGAGCAGCGTGTCGAGATTTTCCTCCTTGACGTTGACGAAGATGTGGAGTTTCTTAGCGCCGTCAATGACGCCCTTCAAAAGCGTCATGATGTCATAAATTTTCTCCCGCTTGGCCCGCTGCCGTAGCGCCTGACGATTGGCGATGAGAACGGCCGAAGACTCAAGGATCGTCTCAATGGCTTTGAGGTTATTGCGCTCCAGCGTAGTTCCCGTTTCAATGAGATCAATGATGGCATCCGTATCTTCAGGAGGCTTGGCCTCGGTGGCCCCAAAGGACAGGTAAATCCTGACCTTGTCATTTGTGCCCCGCCGCCACCAGGGAGTGATTACCATCGGTTCCCGCTTGCCGAAGGCTCTACGGTAGGTGGGATTGGCCTTGACGTACTCTGCCGAGATGTTGAGATACTCCGCGGAAATGCGCACCGGTTTCCCCTGCCGCCAGAAGTGACGAAAGAGATCGGACAGCGACGTCACGGGTAAGGTGGTCGGCACGGCAATGACGAGTTTTACCTTTCCGTACTCGAGATCGAGAAGGGTCTCGACGTTGGCGTGGGTCTCCTGAATCCAATCCTGACCCGTAATGCCCACATCGTGAAGTCCTTCGGCAACGAAGATCGGGATCTCCTGCGGGCGAAGCATCTTCAGCTCGATCTCGGGATCGCTAATTCGTGGCCGGTAAGTCCGCTCCCGGCCCGAGATCGTGTACCAAGCTCGTTCCAGCAAGTCAAACGTTGCTTTTTCGAGCGACCCTTTCGGGATGGCGAATCGAACTCTACTCATGGGCGACCGTGAGTGACCATCACAGAAGATGGGGTAAATGGTTTCGTTCTCTTACCGCTGTTTTTCATCGTGACGCTACAAAAGCCTACAATTTAAGAGGATCATCGGGCGACTGTCAAGCAACTCAAGAAGGTGATCCATTCCGAGCGAGTGGCACCTTTGTTCAAGCCAGAAAAATGACGACAGACGTTCGATCCACCATTGGAGGAAAATTCTCTCGGGGACGAAACTGAAACAAATCAAAGAGCACACCCCCCACGTCTTATCCACGTGTATGTGAGATGATTTGCGTGCAGGACGACGATTGAGCGATCTGCTTCTTTGGAGAGAGCCCGAGAGGAGAGAGGTTTCCAGGCCTTTAGCTATGAGTTATCTTCTCCCGCCTCACGCATTGATTCTTCCAAATAAATGCCCCCTCGTACGATTTGGAATCTCGGGACACAAAGAGCCCTGTTCTGCACAGACTGTGTATGGTGCGATCCTCTGTCCCCGGTCCTTCGGCCACGTGGAGACGGTCTGGTTCCTCTCCGCAATCCGGTTAATCGGCGGACGGCACAGGGGGTTTTTCTTTGCCGCGCTGGAGTAATTCGTCAATAACTGCGACGCCACTTTCGATAACGGCTTGAACAGCTAAGAGCATTTCCTTCTGAGCCCGCAGCAGGTGGTCAACGCTCGCCCGGGGAACACCCAGACATTCAATGGCTTCAATCAGTTGTGATGCCAGCTCCTTCACCTTCTTCCCTCATGTATACGGCGAGCAGGAGCGCTCTGGCTCCTGGAATTGCTCCTCTCTCATTCACAGGAGGCAGAAGGGGAATGGTGCCGAAGGGGGGACTCGAACCCCCACGGGTTGCCCCACACGCCCCTCAAACGTGCGTGTCTACCAATTCCACCACTTCGGCACCCTTTGAGCATCTTTCACTTTTGTTGCGGCGGCTGAGGCGGTTGCGTGGGTTGAGCCTGCTGCTCTATGGGTTTAACCCGCTGGACCACCGACGAAGGCCCAAGGACATTGGGCAGGCTAAAAAGAAGTCCCAGGGTCATGAAAATGGCAGCCGCGACAATGGTAACCCAGCCGAGGAAGTGTTGAGTGCCGCGCGGACCAAACGCCGTCTGGCTCCCTCCCCCACCAAAGAGGGCAGCGGCATCCGCTTTCCCCGGTTGAAGCAACACGGCAATGATTAGAATCAAGCAGTTGAGTACGTATAGTCCAAGCAGGACTCGAACCCACCACATAAGTGAATCACCTCGCGTAATTCACGATCTCCGCGAAAGTCCGCGCCTCCAGGCTCGCTCCCCCGACCAAAGCACCATCAACATCAGGCTGACTCATAAGCTCGCCAATATTATCCGGCCTGACGCTCCCTCCGTAAAGAATTCGCACGGCGTCGGCCGTCACTTTCCCAAAAATTCGCGCGATGAGACGGCGAATGAATTCATGCATCACCTGCGCTTGTTGCGGCGTGGCCGTTTTCCCCGTCCCAATCGCCCATACCGGTTCGTAGGCGATGATCATATTGGACATATCCTCGTCTGTCAAGCCAGCCAATCCCCCGGCGATTTGCTGTTCGACAACAGCGAACTCCCGTCCGGCCTCTCTTTCAGGCAGGGTTTCCCCTACACAGACGATTGCCTTCAGGCGACCCTCCAACGCGGCTCGTATCTTTCGGTTGACCATCTCATCGGTTTCTCCGTAAAAGAGCCGACGTTCCGAGTGACCGATGATGACGTATTCGCACCCGGCATCCCGCAGCATGGCGGCGCTCACCTCGCCTGTTCGCGCGCCGAATCCCCCGATATCGCAGACGTTTTGAGCGGCGACCTTAATCGCTGACCCATCCAGTCGGTCAGCAACCGCCCGTAACGCCGTAAACGGTGGGGCAACAATAACCAGACAGTGCGAGACGTGTCCAACCAGTGATCGAAGTTCTCGCGCAGTTTCCGTCGCCTCCGGTAGAAGTTTATGCATCTTCCAGTTTCCCGCGATAATTGGCTGCCGCATTGACCAATCCCCTCGCTCCTCTAAGTCTTCTCTGTCAGTGCCGCGACACCTGGAAGATCCACGCCGGCCAGGAACTCCAGCGTTGCACCACCACCCGTTGAGAGATGCGTGATTCGGTCCGCAACTCCCGCGCGATGAATCGCGGCCACGGAATCCCCTCCACCGACAATAGTGACTCCCTCCACCGATGCCACTTCATGCGCCAGCGCCACCGTCCCCTGATCGAACGGTGGGCGTTCAAAGACGCCAACGGGCCCGTTCCAGATCACCGTTCGAGCCTGACGAATCCTTTGCCCGAACAACTCAATCGTGGTCGGGCCAATGTCCATACCTATTGCTGAAGGGGGAAAGGCGTCTCCGCTCACAACGCGAGGGGGTGCCGTGGGATCGGTTGAATCAACAACCACATGGTCAACCGGTAATACGAGGGGAACCTGTCGAGCCTCCGCCCTCACAAGCAAATCACGAGCTGTGGAGACGTAATCTGTTTCAACCCGAGACGCCCCGACGTCTCCTCCCCGGGCCACCAGGAAGGTGTAGGCCATGGCTCCCCCAATCAGGATGGCATCCGCGTGATTGAGAAGATTCGTCAACACGGGAATCTTATCCGAAACCTTCGCTCCCCCCAAGAGAACAACAAAGGGATGCTCCGGATGAGTGAGCGCACGACCGAGATAGTCTAATTCCCTTTCCATGAGCAAACCGGCAGCGGCCACCGGCACAAAGGACGTGATTCCGACTGTCGAGGCATGGGCTCGGTGGGCCGTCCCGAAGGCGTCGTTGACATAGAGATCGGCCAGCCGCGCCAGGGAGCGAGCGAATTCGGGATCATTTTTCTCTTCGCCCGGATGAAATCGCAGATTTTCCAAAAGGAGAACGTGTCCTTCGGCAAGGCTGCTCGCCAGGGCCTCGACCTCTGGACCAACGCAATCCAGAGCGAACGTGACGATCGGTCCGAGCCGCTCGGTGAGCACATCGGCCACGGGCCGAAGGGAATACCGAGAGTCACGCTGACCTTTGGGGCGTCCCAAATGAGACGCAACGATCACTCGGGCGCGGCGCTCTATCAGGTAGCGAATGGTCGGAAGTGACGCGTCAATCCTGGAGGCATCGGTGACGCGCCCGGCCTCGATCGGGACATTAAAGTCAACCCGAAGGAAGACGCGCTTGCCGCACAGATCGAGATCTCTCACCGACAGTTTCGCCATACCTCACAATCCCTTCTCCGCCATGAAAAGGATCAGGTCGCGGACGCGACAGCTATAGCCCCACTCGTTGTCGTACCATGCGAGAATCTTCACCAGCGTCCCATCGGTCACCCGCGTGAATCCCGCATCAACGATAGAAGAGTGAGGATTGCCCCGGAAATCAATAGAAACCAGCTCCTCCTCGCAATAGGCGAGGATTCCCTTGAGTTCCTCTTCGGCGGCCTGCTTCAATGCCCCATTGACCTCCTCCACGGTGACGGGGCGCATTAACTCCGCCGTCAAATCTACGACCGACACGTTGGGCGTGGGAACGCGGATGGCAATCCCGTCGAGTTTCCCCTTGAGTTCAGGGATGACCAATCCGATTGCTTTCGCTGCTCCCGTCGTGGTGGGAATCATTGAGACGGCGGCGGCCCGCGCTCGCCGCAGGTCCTTGTGTGGGAGATCGAGGATTCGCTGATCGTTCGTATAGGCGTGGATCGTGTTCATCAGGCCATGCACGATACCAAACCGATCATTGAGGACCTTCACGACCGGGGCGAGACAATTCGTCGTGCAGGAAGCATTGGAGACAATATGATGCTTCGCCGGATCATAGACATGATGATTGACTCCGAGAACAATCGTCACATCCTCTCCCTTGGCGGGAGCTGTGATGATGACTTTCTTCACCGGACCTCGAAGATGCTTCTCCGCATCAGCCCGGTCGGTGAAGAGACCGGTCGCCTCCACGACGATCTCAGCTCCCACCGCCTCCCAGGGAATCTTCGCCGGATCTTTTTCCTTAAAGACTTGCATTCGCCGACCGTTGACGGACAGCCAATCCTCGCCGTAGGTCACAATTGCGTTGAGATTACCCAGGTTCGAATCGTATTTGAGCAGATGGGCCAGCGTCTTGGGATCCGTAATATCGTTGACGGCCACAAACTCGATCTCCTTCGTGTCCATCGCCGCTCGAAAGAGATTTCGACCTATGCGGCCAAAACCGTTGATTCCGACCTTAACAGCCATAGCTCCCTCCTTTTGTCCTTACAGAGCTGTCACGACGACCGGGCGTCGCATGAGAGGGGATTATAGAGAACTTCCTGACGTTTTGAAAGGTCACACGGATTTTCCCCACCCGCTTGCATCGCCGTTCTCGACGGTGTTATTGTGACAGTTTCATCGAGGAGGACAGGGAGATGAAAGCGGCTCTAAGGGACCGACTCGATCGGATGATTGAAGAGTTTCTCTCCTGCTATTTCACATTTCATCCCACATCCGCGACAGCCGTCGGGTTCCACCAATACGATCACCTTTTGGAAGACCGGTCCGACGAACTTCTCGCGGACCAACGCCGGCGTCTGGAAGATGTCCGTCAGCGGTTGCGACGGGAGATTGACTGGACGCAACTTGATCCGGATTCACAGGCGGACTACTGCGTTGTCGTCTCGGAGATTGAAGCGGAGATCCTGTCTCTTGATTCCGTTCGCTGGTGGGCCCGTGATCCGAGCTGGTACAGCGACGTCGCCTGCTGGTCCGTCTACAGTCTGCTCGCGAGGGAATACGCTCCGAGCGAAACACGGATCATGGCGGCGTGCCAGCGGATGGATGCCATTCCTCGCCTCTTCGACCAGGCCCGGAGCGCTCTTCTCAATTACGCCCGCACGTCCTCTCCCACGGCGCCCGCGGGAATTCCGCCAATCTATATCGAGATTGCCCGGCAGGAGCTGACCGGGGCGAAATCGTTCTTCGATTCCCTCGTGCCGACCTTTGCCGAGAATATCTCCAACCGTGATCTGGCGGATCAGTTCAAACGCGCAAGTGCGCGAGCAGCCGACGCCTGTCAGGACCTCCTTCAGTTTCTGGATGTCGAACTCCGACGTGAGGCAAGTGGGACATTCGCGCTGGGTGGTGATCTCTTCCATCGCCTCCTTCGCCTTCTGGAGCACATCACCACGCCGGTGGAAAAAATTCTTGCTTGTGGCCTCGAACGGTTGCGGACCACACAACGAAAAATGGAGGACATCGCCTCGCGCATTGCCCCGGGCGTCCCCCTGCCGACACTCCTGGAACAACTATCCGAGGATCACCCCACAGGGGAGGATCTGATTGCCTCCTACCGCCACCGTACTCAGGAGATCCGGCGCTTCATTGAGGAACGCGAGCTTGTCACGATTCCCCCGGGAGATGATCTCCTCATCGTGGAAACACCGCCTTTTTCTCGCAGTCTCATCTTTGCTGCGCTCGATGCTCCCGGACCTTTTGACCCCGACGGCCTTCCGACGTTTTTCTATGTGACCCCCGCTGACTCAGCGCAGCCCCCGGAGAACCAGAGAGAATACCTTCGCGCCCACAACCGGTTCGCTCAGGTGGCTACGATTATTCACGAAGCCTATCCCGGTCATTACGTCCAGTCTCTCCATCGTCGGCGAACCCCCTCGCGGGTGCGAAAGATCTTTGGAACGGGAAGCTTCATCGAAGGGTGGGCGCACTACTGCGAGGAGATGGTGCTCGACGAAGGGTATGGCGAAGATGATCCGCGCCTCCGATTGTTTCAGCTCCACGAAGCCCTCTGGCGCATTGGCCGTCTCATCGTTGGAACCAGGATGCACACGGACAATCTGTCGCTGGATGAAGGGATCGAGTTCCTCGTTCGTGAGTGCTACCAGCAACATGACAATGCTCGTCGTGAGGTCTGGCGGTACACACGCGACCCCTTCGTCCTCGTCTACTCCTGGGGGAAGTGGCAGATTCAGGAACTGCGAGAGGCCGCACGCAAGCAGTGGGGATCGCGCTTCTCTCTCCGGGAGTTCCACGACCATCTTCTGGCTTATGGGGAACCCTCGGTGACGCTCTTGAGATTCCTTCTTCTGGGCGATACAATCCCGGCCTGTGTGGCTGATGCTTAATGACGATGTTGAATAGCCTATGAGCCATCTCGCTGAACTTCGCGCAATTGCACAGCGACTGCGGAGACACGCAATTCTCATGACAACCGAAGCCGGTTCCGGTCATCCGACGTCCTGCTTGTCCTGTGCCGACCTGATCACGGCTGTTTTCTTCCACGCGATGCGGTACGACGTGGCCAACATCGCCCATCCGATGAACGATCGCTTCATCCTCTCGAAAGGCCATGCTGCACCCATCCTGTACGCGGCGTGGGCGGAAGCAGGAGCCTTCCCGGCTGAACGTCTGATGACGCTCCGACGTTTCGAGAGCGAACTCGAAGGTCATCCGACCCCTCGTTTCCCCTGGGCGGAAGTTGGGACGGGTTCGCTCGGTCAGGGCCTCTCGATTGGCGTCGGCATGGCAATAGCCGGAAAATACCTGGACCGTCTGCCATACACCGTCTATGTGTTGCTCGGCGATGGAGAAGTCGCGGAGGGATCGGTCTGGGAAGCGGCATCGCTGGCGGCCTATTATCGCCTGGATAACCTTATCGCCCTGGTAGACGTCAACCGGTTAGGCCAGAGTCAAGCCACCATGTACGGTCATAACCTGGCTGCCTACGAGGCGAAGTTTCGCGCTTTCGGCTGGCACGCCCTGACCGTTGATGGACACGACATGGGGCAGATCGTTGCTGCTCTGGATGAGGCTCGGAGGGTCGAAGGACAGCCTTCGGTCATCATCGCCCGGACGATCAAAGGGAAAGGCGTCTCGTTCCTCGAAGACCGCGAGGGCTGGCACGGGAAACCCCTCAAAAAAGGCGAGGAATCGGACCGAGCCCTCGAGGAGCTGATGACTGACGGTGACGGATTCGCCCGACCGTCGGCGTCTCGGTCACTACGGCGCCCTCCCTCGACCGGCGAGGAGAAGCAACGCCTGGCCTCCGCTGAACCTGCAATCCCCTCGCTTCCTCCACCGAGCTACTCCCTCGGCGAGATGGTAGCCACCCGCGAAGCCTACGGCACAGCTCTGGCCAAACTCGGCCATCTGTGCCCTCGCGTCGTCGTCCTGGATGGCGACACGAAGAATTCGACCTTCTCCGAAAAGTTCCTCCAGGAGCATCCGGATCGGTTCTTTGAAGCCTTCATCGCCGAGCAAAATATGATCGGGGCGGCCGTCGGTCTCGCTGCCCGAGGCTACCTCCCCTTCGCATCTACGTTCGCCTGCTTCCTCACGCGGGCTTTCGATCATATCCGAATGGCGGCCATCTCACGGGCGAACATCAAGTTGTGCGGATCGCATGCCGGTGTCTCTATTGGAGAAGATGGGCCTTCTCAGATGGGGCTGGAGGACCTTGCCATGATGCGGTCTATCCCCGGTTCAGTGATCCTCTACCCGGCGGATGCGGTTTCCGCCGAACGCGCCGTCGAACTGGCAGCTCGTTACAAAGGCATCGCCTACATCCGCACAACGCGCCCTAAGACTCCGGTTTTGTATCGTCCCGACGAACCTTTCGATCTCGGACAATGCAAGATCCTGCGCGAGAGTCCAGCCGACCTTGTGACTGTTGTGGCTGCCGGCATCACCGTGCACGAATCCTTGAAGGCTCACGAGCTTCTCGCTCAGGAGGGCATCCCCGTCCGCATCATTGATCTTTTCTCGGTCAAACCGATTGACGTGGAAACCCTCCGCCGGTCGGCTAAGGCCACCGGAGGACTGGTGCTGACCGTGGAAGATCACTATCGTGACGGTGGGCTTGGAGACGCCGTGGCCCAGGCTCTTTCAGGGGACGGAATTCGGGTGGTTTCACTTGGGGTCACGGAAATCCCTCACTCAGGAACACCGGACGAACTACTCGACGCCTATGGCATCGGCGCACGACACATTGTCCGCCACGTCAAACAGCTCGTCGGTAAGAAGACATCGGCTGCTACCGATGACAGACCAGCAATCCTATGACAAGATCATGGCGCGGGCGCTGCGTCTTCTGGCACTCCGTCCTCGCAGCCGGGAGGAACTCCGTCAGAAACTTCTTGAGAAAAATCCCAGGTACGAGTCCATCATCAGCCAGGTCATCGCTCGACTGGGAGAGCTTGGCTACCTGGATGATGTTCGGTTCGCTGCGGACTACGCCCACATGCGCGTCGAAACGAAACCCGTCGGTCGCCGCCGGTTAAAAAACGAACTGCGCAAGCGAATGATCGCTGAAGATCTCATTGATCGAACCCTCGATGACATCTATACCCGGGAGACGGAAACCACCCTTATGGACCGCGCCGTTGAAGGGTGGATTCGTCGCCGGGGTCACCCTCACACCCGCGCTGAAATGAAAAGACTTTTTGACTATCTCCTCCGGCTTGGATTTGAGCCCTCTCAGGTGAGGGAAAGACTTCAAAAAATCAGTTCCATTGCTATCGAGGATGACCCTCAGGGCAACGAGTGAAACCCTGTTTCCCGACCATTAGCTCGCACAACATTGCTTCCGGTCAGAACGTTTTCAAGGATATCACGCCTGCCCGTTAGTACCACTGTTCTTATTTGCTCACCACTACAACGGTTCCAACGAAATATTCCCAGGCTCGTAAATTTCCATCTCCTTGACGGCTCCGGAGCCTCTCCTTGTGATCTCGCAAGGGGAAAGGACCCTATGGAAATGCTTTGTCTGGCAGCAGTGATGGCCTCGGTGTCGAGACTAACCTTGACCAGATATGGAGTTCTTTACTACGGGCGAGCCACCCGTGCTCTCATCGAGACGATTGGTCAGGATACTCTCGCCGTTCACGAAACCACTCGTACCGCTCTCGGAACGACCCAGGCCCTCCAGGAAACCACCCCTGCACTTCAACCAACGCCCAGGCAATTGATGAGACGACCCAAGCCATGCTAGGGACGATTCAGGCCGTCCAGGAAACGACTCACGCTGTCCATGAGACAACCCAAGCCATCCACGAAACAACCCGCACCATCCACGAGGATGCCCAGCGCCGACAGGAAGAATTGCTCATTTATCTTCGCGACATGAATCGCCGTTACACGGGACTGATGGCTGCTCTGGCCGAACGTCGCCCGTAGGCTTTGCGCGGAATTGGAAGAAATTGTTAAGTGCAGTTCCCTCGCCTGAGGTATTGTCCGGAGTGCCCCAGCTCACCCCGTGGGTGAGATTCGAACCGGGAAGTAGGGCAGCCGCGTGCTGGAGTTTTCGCCCGTTCGTGCTGGCTCCCTTCAGCACTAAAACTGAACCTTCGGAGGCTGGCTGGCTGACGGAGCAGCAGTGAAATAGTTCTCCATATTTCTGAACCCGAAGAGCCGAGCAATGAGCACCGTCGGAAACCGAGACGCGGTGACGTTATAGTCCTGAACGGCCTGGATATAATCCCGGCGGGCCACAGCGATTCGATTTTCTGTCCCGGCCAGCTCATCCATCAATCGCTGGAACGTCTCGTTCGACCGCAACTGTGGATATTGTTCGGCAAGGGACAGGACCTGAACGCGGAGCTGCGGCAAGGCTTGCTCGATTTCCGCATTTGCCTGCACGCGTTCTTGTGGGGTCGCATCGGGACGCAACAGCCGCGACCGTGCCTCGGCGATGCGACTGTAGACCTCAAGCTCCTGGGCCGTAATTCCCTTGACCGTGTTCACCAGATTAGGAATCAGATCGGCCCGGCGTTGCATCTGGTTTTCAACCTGTGACCAACTGCTGCGCACGACCTCCCGCTGTCGGACCAGGGTGTTGTAGGTGGACGCCGATCCGACGCCGAAGACAAGAATCAAGCCTGCGAGGACGAAGGCGAGAATAGCTCGTCGGCGCGTCCGGGCAGCCCGTGCTTGCGCCAACTGCTGTTGTTCACGGAGGTAGGCCTGTCGGAAGTCCTCTCGACTGCTTTGATTCTGCTCGAAGATATCACTCATGGTCTCTCCTCCAAAGCATCAACTCTCCGGATGACCGTCTCGATCGCCGCGAGATACCGGGCGAAGAGATCGTCAGCATCCTGCAAGGAAAGGTGGAATTTCTTCTCTCGCGCGTCCAGCACGGCATGAAAGGGCGATACATCCATCCCCAGAGTGCGGCCCAGTTGATCAATTACCTTCCTCTTGGCGTGCTCAACATCGGCCACACCATACAGGCGAACAACGTGACGAAATAACGTGGCAAAACTGACGATGGAATCAGTCATTAAAGCGAGAAGTCGGTCGGCTCTTTGACTGGCCGGGATATAAAGCTCCCGCAGTCGGATGAGCTTGCCCCGGAGTTCAAACTCAAGCTGGTGCCGCAAATTGTGAGTCGGAATGTCAAGTCCGGTGAAGGGATCCTCCCCATAAAGAACCCGATGGGCCGCGCTCATGTCGAGGAACTCAATGGGGAAGACATCACGCGCATCGAGCATTTCCTCCCGGGTGAAGTACAGCGGCAAGGGATGGCGTCGTTGCCAAACCTCTAGAGAGCGGCGCGCTAAGCGCAGATCTTCTGGTGTAATTCGTTGAAGGACGACCAGGATATTTGGCTGGGAACGATCCGGCACATGGTCACCGACAACCAGAGACCCGTAGAGAACGACCGACACGAGATTCTCACCATGCGCGCGCTTCAAGGAAGCTACCAATTCTCTCAGTTCCTCATCCATCTTATGGCTCCCCCACCGCAAATGAGCCATTGGAAGATTCAGCATCCGATGAGTCTAGAGCACTCACCAACTCCCACTGGCTCCTCCCCCGCCGAATGACCCTCCGCCAAATCCACCGAAGCCACCGCCACTCCAGCCGTGCGAGCTTCCTCCCCGGCGGCCACCGAAACCGCCCGAACCACCACCACCAAAAATGATGGGATACCAGTACCAGTCGGATCCGACCCCCCATCGGCGACGGCCAGCCCATCGGCTCCGCGAGCTGGCAGCGATGATGGCGAAAACGAAAGCTCCGATGACGAAAAGAAAAACGAGAGCCGTAAAAAGACCGACCAGGACGCCGCCCGTGGCTTTCCTCGCTCGACGAGCAGGAGCGACGGGCCTTTCCGCTCCCTCAATGGTGAGCCCTCGTTTCGCCGCAATAGTCTGGACCACACTCCGAACGCCAAGAAGTAACCCTTCGCCGTATTGCCCGGCGCGGAAGTACGGAGTCATGCGCCGCCCGATCTCTCCGGCCAGTCCGTCGGGGATGTCCCCCTCTAGCCCATACCCCACCTCCAACCGCCACTTCCGTTCGGAGGGAACAATGAGGATCATGAGGCCGGTATTTTCCTTCTTCTGTCCGATACCCCACCGCCGCGCCAGCTCAATCGAATACTCTTCAATGGGCATTCCGCCGAGCGAAGGGATCGTTACAACTGCAATTTCAATCCCCGCTTGTTCCCGGAACCGGCGAATGAGTGTTTCCATCGCCTCCTTACTTTCACTGTCAATCACTCCGGCAAAGTCGTTGATGTATCCAACAGGCGATGGAAAATCTGACGCGGCGACGCACTTTATCAAGACCGCAGCGACAATGACCGCGACTTTCACACCCCGTTGTCCCCGGCAGTTCATCGGGAAATAGAGTATCAGAGAACCGACCCCCTATGCCAGCCCCTCGACCTCTAGTGGCGCGCCGATCCAGCTTCCTATTCAGCCACATCGGTCTGGCAGAGGTCTTGCCCCGGCCAGATACTGGATCAAGCGGACTGCGTCTTGTTCGTTGACACGCCCATCGCAGTTCACGTCAGCCGCTTTCAGCCCATTGCCTGTGAGCGGGCTTTCCCCTGTGAGGTGGCGAATCAGTCGAATCAAATCCTGCTCGTTGATCTTCCCGTCAAGATTCACATCGCCGGGACGAACATTGGTGATGCGCACTCGTCCATCCCGTGTCTGGACGGAAAGAGGATTGGCATCTGGATCAGACGCCGAGATGGCTGAGAACAAGATCGTTGTGACCGATCCATCGGGCACCGTAGGGGCAATTTGCAGAGGGATGAAAGCCACAGGGCCGCCTGCGCTCGGAAGAGTCGGTACGGGGAATTGAAGAGGAGGCAAAATGAGAATGGTCACCTGACCCCGAATCGCCGTGTTCACGGAGAACTCAAAATCTGTCGGGACAGCCGCGCCCCGTGTTATGGCTTGAGGATTTGACACCGAGAGAATCGCTGGATCGAATTCGATGGTGAATCGCAGAGCGGAAATACCCGTTCCATCACTGAGCATCACGGGGAGGGCGATCACACTTCCTGCAACAGCATCAAGATCAGGAACACTGAGCATCCGAACTCTCACACCCTGACCCAATGCGGCCACATCAACTCTCGTCATCCCGGCATCATCTCCCGTGAACGTAATGACGCCACTTTCGGCTCCTTCCTGGGTTGGGGCAAAGCGAACGAGAACAACCTGTTCGCTGCCGGCGGTAAGTGTGAAGGGAACGGCAGGTGAACTCACCTGGAATCGGGGATTGTTGCTGACGGCGTTTATGATGACGGATGCCGCCATGCGATTACGAATCGTCAGCGGGCGATCAACGCTTTGCCCAAGGGCGACCGACCCGAAGTCAAGACTGAGTGGAGACACCTCGAACGCAGGTGCGAATATCCCCTCTCCGGTCAGGGATATATCAATTGCGGGCTGCTCGTCAGCGTTGCTTCGGATCGTGAGAAGGGCTGTCTGCGGTCCCCGATTTCGCGGGGCGAATCGTATCACCGTCTCCGCCTCAGTCCCGGGGCGTAGCCTCAGTGGAAGCGGCGGAGAATGAAAAACGAATTGAGCGTCGCTCATCACCGCCTGCTCCACGGTGAGCGTGGCATTGCCCGTATTGCGGAGGGTCAGCGTTCGATCGGCAAAACTGCCCACCATCACCGTTCCAAAATCGAGCATCATGGCCGACACGGACAGCCGTCGTACAGCTCGTTCCCCGCTGCCTGTTAGGGTGACGACAATTGATGGACGATTGGGATCGTTAGAAGAGATACGGGCAGTGGCTTGCTGAGGGCCTTCGCCGACTGGGCTGAAGCGCAGCATCACGTCCTGATTGCTGCCGGGATCCACCGTGAAGGGAATCGAGGGGGCGACGACGGTAAATGATGAGGCACTTATATCAACGCCGTTCACAGTGAGCGGCAGATCTCCTTCGTTAACGATGTTCAACGCCCGCTCGCTAGCTTCTCCCACAGCCACGCTCCCGAAATCGAGTGAATCGGGCGTTGCGCGGATACCCGGCCCCCGCGCCCCCCGACCTGTTAGTGCCACCAGCACCGTCGGCCGTTCCGGATCATTACTGGTGATTGTGAGCCGGCCCGTATGCTCGCTCCTGTCCGGAGGGGTATAGCGAACCGTGATCGTTTGACTGGCTTGACTCGACAGAGTGAACGGCACAAGGGCTCCGCTCAACGTAAAAACGAAACTCTCGCTCGCTATCCCGGTCACCGTCAGGGGAGCTGTCCCCACGTTTTGCACTGTCAGCGTGAGGCTCTTCGATTGACCAACCATCACCGGGCCGAAATCCAGCGCCTCGGGCGTTACCGCGATGACGGGCCGAATGGGAAGGAGTTCTACACACCTGGAGAATTCTGACGTATTTCCCCCGCTGCTTGTGACGGTTGCCGTAATGAACTGGCGTGCCGTCGAAGGGAGAGAAATCGTGATGAAGAAATTGGTGGCGCCGGTGCCGTCGGTCGCTATACTCGTTACCGTGAGCGGTCTTTGGCCCTGTCCGAACCCGGACGCATCGCACGCAGTGTTGGAGAACACCTCCAGTCGAAAGCCCGTCCCCGGAGTGCTATTGAGACTTCCGCGAATCGTCGCCGTCGTATCTGAATACGTCGCCGCCGTGAGGGTGGGGGAATTTTGTAAGTCATTGGCTCCTCCGTCGAGGTCTCGCTCATCATTGGGCGTCACGCCGTCGCCGCCCAGATCAATCCCCAAACCGGTATTGGAAAAGATCGAGTTCGAGAGGATGGAGTTCCCGGTCCCTGACTGAACAATCACCCCGCCGCCTCCGTTGAATGCAATGATATTACCGGCAGTATCCGTCGCTCCACCGATGAGCGTCGTGCTCGCTGAGGCCGTCACCAAAATTCCCGCTCCGCCATTGCCCAGGGGTGACGTTGCGTCAACGGCCACCCCAATGGCATTGCCTTGCACAAGATTGCCCGTCGCACTGCGTCCGTAAATTTGAATGCCTTCACCACGATTGGCAGCGATGATATTTCGTGCTCCGCGACTCGTCCCCCCCACCGTATTGTTTTGAGTTTCTCCGAGAAAAACTCCCGGCCCACCGTTGCCTAAGGCTGCCATTCCTGTTACGGTCGTACCGATGAAGTTTCCTTGAATGAGATTCCCCGCGGCACCCTGAAAGGAATTCAGATTCCCCACAGCAACGCCTCCGGACACGCTCAGCGTGGGGACGGGCAGCGGTTTGGTATTTCCCGAAATGATATTTCGCTCAGCCGCCGTTGTACCTCCGACGACATTGTTGACCCCACCGAGAATGACCACACCACCCGAATTGGCTATGGAACTCGAGCCGCTGACATCCGTACCCAGATAATTCCCCTGAACGCGATTCTGCCGTGCCGTGGCCGTAGCAATACCAACGGCGATGAGATTGCCGGAGATCACATTTCGAGCGGTCGCAGTCGTCCCTCCGATGATGTTTTGGGGACCGGTCACGATCACGCCTGCCAACCCATTGCCGAGAGCGCTCCGCCCGGCGGCATCCGTGCCGAGGAAATTGCCCTCAACGATATTGTTCGCCGATGCAAGAACAATTGCGCTCCCCCCCGAATTCAGAAAATCTCCGGACACGAGGCGCACAAAATTCACATTGAACCGATTGATGACAAGTCCCCGTAACACCGAGGTTCCTCCCCGAACGGTCAACCCGTTGACACCCTGGCCGGCCCCGGCCCCATTGATCTCCACCTTGCCAGCCGCCTGCGTTGTTCCGTCAATCGTGACTGATTCGGTGATATCGGGCAGCGGTGATCTCAGTGCAATCGTGGGGACTTGGTCCCCCGGGATCGCAAACTGAATGACATCGGGACCGGGACTCGAATTGGCATCCAGAATGGCCTGGCGCAACGATCCCGGCCCGCTATCGCCGGTGGTGGTCACGGTGAATGTCTGGGCAGCCGTTGACATCACCAGTGTTGGTGCGATATCTCCCTGGCGCATGACAACAAGGTCACTGATGGCATCCACATTTAGGCGGAGGGACTGGATGCTCACTAGTACCTCTCTGAGCTTAAGCGAAGCGATCAAATCTAGAGATGCCCGTCTCCGGATAGAGCCGCGATCATTTTCTCCTGAAAGCGGCTGCGAAAAGATCCGGATTTCCCGCTCCATCGGTGATACAACGAGAAGTTCCTCAGCCGACAAGCCCGATAGGCGGCTGGCAAGAAGATGATTACCAGGTCCGGGATCGGGTATGGCAGGGACCGGACTCTGCCATTGCTCCTTAAGGAGCGCGGGCCTTGGGGAAAGACTCCCTTCCGCACCAAGCTCACCACTTTCTTCCCCGAACAGATGGAGTATTCCGAACTCATCGAGCACAGCAACCTCAGAGCGATAATCCGGATCGCGAACAAAATCACCAACAGCGAGCGAGACTATCCGAGCCGGAAAAGGCACGGCTTCAATCGTGGGCGGTGGGACAGAACGGCTTACAATCTCCGGCTGCGATAGCTTTCGGTCGCGCCCCCTGAGGAGAAAAAGGTGCTGTCCCGCTCCGACAACAAGGTCAATTGTGTAGTCGTCATCGAGCGGACCCACACCCAGAGCAGTAACCAGATCCGGTAAAGGGATCTTTTCCGGGAGACTCCAGGCTGCTCCGTTCGGTCCCTCAAATATGAGAAGTGCGGATTCGTCCTCCCGCTCGACGGCGACAATGACATCTCCCAGTCCATCTGTGCGGTTGATGTCCCCACCGGCCAGGGCTGTTACTCGCCCGCCGAGATCAACCTGTTTGCGTCGGAGAAATCCGCCACGCCCATCTCCAAAGAGATAGTGAAGCGTCATGCCACCGCGCCGGGCAACAGCAAGATCCTGATGACCATCAGCATCGAAATCTCCCGAAAGTATGAAATCAGGCGCTTCGGCGGCGACAAACACCGTTGCGGGTAGCTCGAAAGGTTGAGCGCGTCCAGGCTCCTGATCAAAACCGGGCGTCTGTTTTCCTCGTTCGGCCCACGCCGCATGGCTTCCCAGCATAAGCGCCAGAAGCCCCCCACCGGGACCGATATAACCGCATACCAGATCTGTTGTCCCATCCTCGTCAAAATCGCCCGCCACCAATGCAGAAGGACTGACGAGTCCCCGGTTGAACAACGCCTTAATCCCTGCCGGAGCCTCAAAATGAAGAGGCAGCGGGGAGACCTCCTTCAATCTGATTCGATTCGCCTGCTCGTGCAGCCGGACAATCCGAAGATCAGGCTCGCGAAGGTCCGCGAATCGCAAGTCAGCAAGCCCTTGACGACGGAAGGATTCTTCCCCCCCGGAGATGACGCGCGGAACCAGGCCGCAACAGATCCCAACGGACGCAACGAGACAAAAAAGTTCTTTTCTCCGCATGATGACCCTTCCCGAACACCCAAGGGCGCCAAGCTCGGCCAGCATTATATCCCTGACTCAGGTGCTGTCAAGCACATCTTCAAAAGCAGCTGGTGCTCGCAGGCGTCGCGTGCGGCGATAATGCCCGTCGAGGACTTGCGGCGTCGGCTCAGGATGCATCCGATGCCGCTTGATTGTTTTTCTCAAAGGCCTCCGCACGGGATTCGCTCACGATAGCCTTGCCATGCGGCAGGCTCGCTTACCGGCAGAGCTGGCTTCTCGCCCCGTCACTGGTCACAGCACTCCTGGCCCTGGATTTGCTATCATTTTTCCTCATGTTCTCGCGGAGAACAGAATGGCATCTCACCGTCAACAGACTAACCCGGAGGCTCCGCGAGCGCCGACAGATGGGACTTCCCCTGTGGGACCTCACCGAATCGAATCCCACGCGGTGCGACTTCGCCTATCCGTCGAATCTCTTGGCAGCTTTGACCGATGCCGACGCTTTCCTTTACGAACCCCACCCCAAAGGACTCTTTAAAGCGCGGCAAGCCATTGCAAGATACTATGAGGAAAAGGGGTGGAGCGTGGATGAAGAACATCTGTTGCTTACGGCCAGTACGAGTGAAGCCTATGCATTCCTCTTCCGCCTGCTGTTAAATCCTGGCGATCGAGTTCTCGTTCCCCGGCCGAGTTATCCCCTCCTTGATTTCCTGGCCGATCTCAACGATGTTCGGTTGGATGCGTATCCTCTCGTTTATGATGATTCCCGGTGGCGCATAGATATGGAACGACTGGCCGCAGCCATTTGCTCGGACACCCGAGCCCTGGTTCTCATCAATCCCAATAATCCCACCGGCTCCGTCATTACTCTGGCTGAGCGAGAAGCTCTTGTGGAGCTTTGCCATCGCCACAACCTCGCACTCATCAGCGATGAGGTCTTCGGGGATTATCTCTTCCCGGCGGATGTCGCAGGCGAACCGAGATCCACCCACCACAGCCAGAGTGACGATCAACGGGTGCCAACCCTCGTCACGACATCTGAAGTTCTGACATTTACGGTGAGCGGAGTCTCGAAGGTCCTGGGCCTCCCGCAGATGAAACTCGCCTGGATCGTCGTGACGGGTCCGGCTCATTTGGCCGATGAAGCACTCTCTCGCCTGGAGATCATCTCTGATACATATCTCTCGGTCAGTACACCCGTCCAGCATGCCCTTCCCAGATGGATGACCCAACGAAACGTGCTGGCGGACCAGATTCTCCATCGTCTGATTGCCAATCGCACCATGCTGGCAAAGGTCGTTTCCCTCAGCTCGAGCTGTCGTCTTCTGGCTGCCGATGGAGGGTGGTATGCCGTCCTCCAACTTCCGGGCGTCGAAGATGAGGAGGAGTTCGCGTTGAATCTCCTTGATTCAGATGGAGTGCTTGTTCACCCCGGCTATTTCTTTGACTTCGCCGAGCCGGGTTACGTCGTAATCAGCCTGCTCCCGCCTGATGAAATATTCCGGACAGGTGTCGGAAAGTTGATCGAACGGCTTGCCCGTGGGTGAAGAACGGCTTACCGATAATACGGGTGGATGCATTTATCCACCTGTCGGTGCAGGATTTCGTGATTCGACGGCCAACAGTCTTTTCCCTGCCCGCGCTACGCGTCAGTCACAGCTCATGCGTGAACTTGAACTATCCTTTCCCTCGATCTTCAGTGCCCGAGATCGGTAGCCGGCGCTTCCATCAGCGTATCTTCCCCAGAGACGCTCTGACAAAACAGTCAAGATACAGCTTCCCAGGATCACGGCCAGACCAATCCATATCCACCCACGTGTCCCGAGCGGAAGCACCCCCAATCCATCAGCCACAGAAGCGGCAGCGCCGATCAAAAAGAAAGGTCCGGTGAAATAACAATGTACCCTGCGGCAACGATGGGCATTGATGAGGCACGCCGTACCGGCCACAACGAGTGAAGTTGCCCAGATCACCGTGCGAGTGATTGAGCTGACGAAGAACCCCGCAACGAATACTGCCAGGGGTAATTTCCAGAGCAGGAGCGACGCGCGTCTGTTTGCCACGAGGTCACGTGGATCAGTTGTGCAACATGGCGTCCTCACAGTTCACCTCCTGTGAACATAACAGTTTCATCGCTCGTGGAGGATCATTGGGCTCATGGGCGATCCCTCGTAATTTCAATCCCCTGCGCACGACTTCGGTCACAACTCCCAGACAGCAGCGGCCCGAAGGGTTTTTGATTTCGCAGGCGCAGCGGCCTGCTTTGACCTGCGCCCGGATGTAGTCGGGGATCGTCGTTCGCCCCGTCGCTTCGATCTCGTCATGAATCATCTTCTCGGTGATATTGAAGCAGTAGCACACGGGCACGGGGTCTTCAGTTTCCTTCAGTCCGACGCGGACCTTCACATCGGCTTTGTGAAAGTACGAATCGGCCTCATTGGAAAAATAAACGACCGAACAGGTCGGCGTCGCGCAAAAGAAGTAAGGATGATCGGTCAAGCGTGGCAGAGAGGACTCCTTGAGCAGGTGCTCTATGGTCCTCCGCTTGACGGGCTTCCCCGTCTCTCCGCAGACGCGACAGCGAGAGTGAATCTTCGCCGAAATAGGGGGCATATCGTCGCCTCCCTCTCTCATAATCCTGGCTTAAATCCCATCTGACCGATCAGTTCAATCAGGCGGTCGAGTGTGATCTTCTCCGGGTCAAAAGCCACGACAGCCTGTTTCTTTTCAAAGGTGACTTCAACGTATTTTACTCCCTCGGGCTGGGTGAGCGCCTGTCGGACCGACTCAGCGCAGCCCGCGCAGGTCATCCCCTCGATGGGAATTGTCGCCGTCACAGATTCGACCGTAAATCCTCCCTTCTTGAGCGCTTCGACCAAACGATCCATCTTCACCCGCGCTGGCTCGTACTCGACGATGGCCTCGCCTTTTTCGTAGCTCGCCATCGCCGAGTGCACGCCGGAAATTTCCTTGAGCGCAGCCTCCAGGCTCGTTGCGCAGCCGCCGCAGGTCATGCCTTTGACACCGAGTCGCAGCTTCATCAGCCGCTCGGTCGCTGCCGGTTGCCTTGACTGTAAGAGTTCGCCTGGCCGACGATTCAAAGCCGCCGAGAGTCGTTCCGAATAATAGGGAAATGTCGCCAACAAAAGGATCACAACCGTTACAATCCAGAGGGTGATCTTATTCCAGCGCGAAGCGCTTCCGATTGTACACGCGCCCTCCCCACATGCGATCTCCCGCTTCCGATAGGAGAAAAAGAAAGCGGCGGCCAGCAGCACGAAGGCAATGCCCAGTAAATACGGTCGCCACGCTTCAAACACAGTGGCCAGACCAAGGCTGCCAATACCAAGGAGTGCGGTCGCCAACGACCCGATGCAACAAAGTGACGCCGTGACCGCAGCTATGATGGATGCGCCCAGTGTCAACTTTTCTCTCATCATTATTCCTCCCCGAAAATGACCTCATCCCCCGCCGGAGGAAAGGCTCCTGCGGATTGCTTATCCGCCAGCACTTTTCATCCGCTGGCATGTCTGTCTTCTTCAGGCACAGAGTGCGCGAAAGATTCATGACAATCCCCGTTCGCTTCAGGGTTTTTCGTGATCTCTCCTCATTGATTCTGTCTGGCTTTTCATTTTACCTTCGTTATGGAGGCGCCTCCGAGGGCGAATAAAATCCTCAATGAGGGGGCAGGATTTACGTTAGCGATGGCACGTTCACATTCGGTTTTGTAAACCGACAGTTCGCGCCGAAGCCGTTGAATTTCCTGGTAGCGACGACCGAGTTCTTCGAGTTTTCCCTCGATCATCTTAATGACCTGAGAACAGGTCTGGGGATCGGCCCTGTCCAAGCTCAGCAGTTGCTTGACCTGATCGAGCGTGAAGCCGAAGCTCTGCGCCCGCTTGATGAAACCGAGCCGTTCCACCACGCGTGTCTCGTAGAGGCGATACCCGCTCAGGGTCCGCATGGGTCTCGGCAAAAGGCCCAGCCGCTCGTAATAGCGGATCGTATCCCGGCTCAGGCCGCTTCGCGCCGCGACTTCGCCGATCCTGAGCCGGTTGCCTTCTTCCCGGTTCACCTTCATCAGCAGTAGTATAAACCCTCGAGCCTGCTCCAAAGTCAATAAAGAAGTTTTCAAGTCCACCATCAAAGCTCCCCGGGAGTAAATATCCCGGGATGTTATGTGATCCCCAAAATGTCTCCACACGAGAAATCACGGGTGCAGTCAGGGGGCAAGAATTTCTCACGAACGCCCTATTCCAGACGCAACCAATGGTCAGTAATCGCCCTCATGGAGAAGGTCACGATTGCAGGAGCCTTTAATCGGCGCTGGTTCCGAACATGTTTCATGAATCCTTCCGGCTAAACCTCATCCACTGGGCAGCAATGGTCGGCTCTTTACCTCCTCCGTGAGCAAATGTCCTGACAGAACTTTGAGGCGGTCCCTTTCGGATGGAAGTCGGTCCCGTGGACTCGCCGAATCGTTGGTGTCCTGCCCTTGAATCGCCACACGAGGCAGCGTAGAATGTCGCTCTCGAAGGAACGATCATGAAGATGACCGGTCACCTGTGCGTCGTATTTATCGGCTGGATGATGGCATCTCTCCCCTCACCTGGATCACCTCTCGGCCAGGAAGAGCGCGTGTTAATTGACGAAGTCATCGCCCGGGTCAACAGCGACATCATTACGCTCTCGACCTATCGGCGGGCACAAATGGAAATTCGGCAGGAGCTACAGCAATCCGGGCTCACCGGCCAACAGCTCGAACAGGCATACCAGCAGGCGACGAAGAACCTCCTCCAGCAGTTGGTTGATAATCAGCTCCTCGTACAAAAGGCTAATGAGCTGGGGATCAACGTCGAGTCGCAGATCAACGAATTCATTCTCAACTGGTGCAAGCAGCAGAACATCCCTCCGGCGGACTGTGAGAGGCGACTGTCTGAAGCGGGGCTTGATCCGGATCAGGTGCGACAGACCCTGCGCATGCGCTTCCAGCGCGAAGCCGTCCTCAGCCGGGAGGTTTACTCGCGGATCTTTCAAAATATCTTTGACCGGGACATCGAAGAATACTACAAGAACCATCTCGATGAGTTCGCCGAACCCGAGACAGTTCGCCTCAGCGAAATATTCGTGCCCTTTACCGAACGAACGAGAGCCCAGGCCGAGCAGACGGTCCGGGAGATCATACAGAGGTTGCGCGAGGGTGCGGATTTTGGTGAGTTAGCCGAGCGATATTCGTCCCGGCCCTCGGCCAAAATGAAAGGAGACATCGGGACCTTCGCCCTGGGGCCCCGGCGGACGCTGGGCGATGCCCAAGCTAAGGCCATCGAGGGGAAGAAGGTTGGCGACGTAACCGATCCCATCGAACTTTCCGACGGGTTTCAAATCCTCAAGGTGACCGATCGCCGGGAGCGCACGTTGAAGCCGCTCGATGCAGAATTGAAACGACGGATCCAGATGCGGATCGTTCAGGAGCGGGCCGAACCCGCGGTGACTGCTTACATCGAGAATCTCCGGAAGGATGCCTATATCTGGGTTGCGCCAGATTACCGCGACCAGGTGACTGCACTCGCCGCAACCGAGACCAAAGAGGGCAAATCGTCCAAGGACTCAAAACCGCAGAAGAAGTGAAAGAACGGCCATTCCCACTCCACCATCTGTCACCGCAATGATCGAGACTCGCGCCACGGTCGTCAGCAATGACCCCGAAGGACAGAATTATTGGCGGCTGCGTCTCTCGCTGAAGATTCCCCTTCGGCCTCAGCCCGGTCAATTTGCCATGCTTCGCCCCAGCGACCAGATCGAGCCCATTCTTCGTCGCGCGTTTGTCTTCTATCGCGTAAAGGAGCGCGACACGGGAACCGACTGCGAGTTCATCTATAAGATCGTGGGCCGGGGGACACAACAACTCCGGCGCGCACGACCGGGCGACACGATTGATTTCCTCGGCCCCCTCGGCCGGGGCTTTCATTTTGAGACGCTCACTCCTTCGACGGGAGAAGTGTACCTCGTCTCCGGTGGCGTGGGGTTACCGGCCCTCTACATGCTGGCTGAAGAACTCTCCCTGCGGGGCATCCACGTGAAACTGTTTCACGGCGAAGCCACTGCTCGACCGGAGATGGAACCGGCGGGGCTGAGTGATTTCACTCTCCTTCTGGGGAGAGAGGCCATTGTCTGCACGACTGAAGATGGCTCGTTTGGTCGCCGAGGACTTGTGACCGAACCACTCGAAGAAGAGCTTCGCCAGGGCGCAACGTGTCCGGCTCGGATTTTTGCCTGCGGCCCCTCAGCGATGCTTCGGGAGATCACCCGCTTATCACGGGAGTTCCGGGTTCCGGCGGAGATCTCGGTCGAGGCGGCGATGGGCTGCGGGTTCGGCGTATGCCTGGGCTGCGTCGTCCCGGTGAGAGACTGCACGACACATCGAGTCACGTTCAAACGGGTCTGTATTGAAGGGCCCGTTTTCTCTGCCGACGAGCTGGCATGGGAGGACCTCCCGGCCAGCGCATCATAAAATGGGCTGAGGCATGGTTGACCTCTCGGTGACAATTGCCGGCATTCGTTTCAAGAATCCGGTGCTCACGGCCAGTGGAACCTTCGGATACGGAGTGGAATTCGCTCCCCTTCTTGATCTCAACGCCCTGGGCGGGATTTGTACCAAGGGTCTCTCCTACCGCCCACTGGAGGGTAATCCTCCTCCCCGAATCGTTGAGACACACGGCGGGATGATCAACTCCATCGGTCTGCAGAACATCGGTGTGGAGGCGTTTGTGCGCGATGTGTTGCCTCAGTTGCGGCAATACGATACCCGGATTATCGCCAATGTCTTCGGCTTCAATCGAGACGAATATCTCGACGTCATCCGTGTTCTCAACGATGCTGACGGTGTGGACGCCTACGAACTGAATATTTCCTGCCCCAATGTCTCGTCGGGCGGAATGGAGTTCGGAAATGATCCCGGTGAGGCGGCACGACTGACGGAAGCCTGCAAACGCCTGGCCCACCGTCCGGTCTTCGTCAAACTGTCGCCCAATGCCCCCGATATTGGAGATGTCGCAGTGGCAGTGGAGAAGGCCGGAGCTGATGCCGTCTCGGTAACCAATACGATCCTCGGCATGTCCGTGGATATTTACACGCGACGACCCCGGCTGGCTACAGTCATGGGTGGCGTGTCAGGACCGGCCATTAAACCCATTGCCCTGCGTATGGTCTTTCAGGTTGCCCGCCGCGTAGCAATCCCGGTAATTGGCATCGGGGGCATCGCCACGGCAGAAGATGCCCTCGAATTTCTCATCGCGGGAGCGACTGCCATCCAGGTGGGGACGGCGAATTACTATGATCCACTGGCCTCCATCAAGATCATTGACGGGTTGAACCGATACTGTAAGCAGCGCTCGCTCGATTCGATACTCCCGCTCATCGGCTCGATCGAACTTCCAACCAACTTACGCAATGCGGAAGGATGTCAGCAACCAGACGTCGCATCTTGACACTTTCGAAAGCTGACACGTAAAATGCCTACCTTTCATGAAAACTCCCTCATGAACGAGGAAAAAGCTTTGTCGCCGAACAAGGAACATCTGGATTCAACAACGGAGTCAACATTGCTGGAGGATGATCCCCCGGAAGTCCCCCTCGTACAAGAGCTGAGTCCGTCACCCTGTTCTCCGGCGGCGAGCCGGTTGGACTCCCAAGCCCGATCACTGACGCAGGCGCTCAAAGCCATTGCCGCCGTGGTCGCCGGATTTGTTTTTCCCGGCGGCGGTCATTTCATTCAGGGTCGCTGGGGGCGGGGACTGGCACTGGGATTGAGCGTCGTCGGGATGTTCGTGTGCGGACTCTTCTGGATGGCGGGACATCTCTACGTTCCCGAAAAAGGCGAGTGGCTTTCGTTTTTCCCTTTCCTGGCCAATGTGGGGCTTGGTGGGCTCTATGTCCTTTGCCTCCTTCTCCGTGTGGGACTGACGGTCAACGCCGATGCGCCTACTTACGAGTACGGCAATACGTTCGTTCTTGTGGCTGGACTGTTGAACTTTCTGGTCATTCTCGATGCCTACGATCTCGCTATCGGGAGGAAGAAGTAGATGCATCTGGCAGCAATGGTTCTTTTCGCACTCTTTGTTTCGGTCGTCTTCGCCGTGACGACCAAGGACGAGCTGAAAGACCGGGTCACTTACGGAGCCAAGGTCTTTGGGGCTTTCCTTGGGATCGCGCTGCTGCTTGGGTGGATCATGTACCCGTTCACCTAGCATTTATCGGGAGACGCCCCCTGGCCGCATCATTGAGCCACTGACCGAGATTTTTTGGAAACTGGACCCCTGTTTCCGATGGAGTCACTTGACGAGTTGATCGAGCAAGCGGCAAAGGCTCACGGGCACCTCTGCCCCGGCCAAATCCTGGGCCTCCGCATGGGCATTCTCGGCTGCCGCCTCGTTGGCGTCGAGGATCCAAAGAAAGAGAAAAGCCTCATTGTGTGTGTGGAAATTGATCGGTGTGCTACCGACGCCCTGAGCGTTGTGACCGGCTGCCGTCTGGGAAAGAGAACGTTGAAATTTTTCGATTATGGGAAAGTTGCGGCAACATTCATCAACACGAGGACCGGCTGCGCCTATCGCGTTGTGGCGCGCGACAGCAGTCGGGTTCTGGCCGATGAGCTTTTCTCCCACTTGCCGACAAAGAAGGACAGACAGATGGCCGCCTATCGAACGCTGCCGGATGACGAACTTTTCACCTACGAACGGGTTCGCATCGCCCTGTCACCGGAGGATCTCCCCGGTCGCCCTCGATCGCGTGTTTTCTGCGCCCGGTGCGGCGAGGGAGTCAATGACCACCGTGAAGTAGTGGTGAATGGCCAGCCTCTTTGTCGCGCTTGTGCCGGTAACGCCTACTACGAGAAAATCCCCCCTTCGGTGGATTGACCTATTGGTGGGGACGTGATCGTCAGGGGTCAACCATCCGCTCGCCCTAAGGAATGATGACGTGCCTCTGGATCTCATAAGGCTGATCTCTTCACCTAACCCTTTTGGGTCATCTCCTGGGAAACCTGGAAGAACGGACACGTCTTGTGTGTACGCTGGAACTCAGTACCACGTATGCGCAAAGCGCACGCTACCAAGTTTTCAGCGCTCGTCCGGCCGCCGAGAACGAGCGACTTCTCTCAACAGGTTGAGCAAGCTGTTGTCTGGGGGCTCGTTCGCAGGCCCAAATCTGCGCCGCTCATTTCCGGTGTTGGGCCGGCAGGGCTCGCTCTCATGAAACCCTTGATTGAGAAACCATCGGTGAAGCGCCCCAAGTCACACGGCGCGTCCGTTCTCGTCTTGGGGCCGGATATCACAATCATGGAGGTGATCGCGCTCAGATGGTCGGCGCATTGCAAGAGCATCTCGCATGCGTGTAAAATCCACCTTTTCCGTCAAGCAGTAGAGCTGAGGGCTTCCACTGATTCGGAACGGGTGGGGGCAATGAATTCAAACAGCCTGTGAGTGAGTAGGGACGCCGGATATGATCGTGATGAAATTTGGCGGCACGTCGGTCGGGAGCGCTCAGAACCTCCGCCGCGTCACGGACATCATTCGTAATCATGTGAAGCAGCGGCCCGTTGTGGTCGTCTCGGCGATGAACGGGATCACGGATCTCATCCTGTCAGCCGCGCAGGCGGCGGCCATGGGACAGGAGCAGGAATTGAAGACGCGCCTCATCCAATTTGAAGAAAGGCATGCGACGGCGATCCGATCCCTCTTCCCCGAAGAGAAGGAACGCACCCGGCTGTTAAACCTGGTTGATCGGTTCAAAGAGGAATTACACCGGATTCTTATCGGCATGAGTTACCTCGGCGATGCTCCGCCCCGGGCTCTCGATGCCATCGTTTCCTTCGGGGAGAGGCTGCTGGCAGAAATTCTCGCGGCATACATGAATCGGCAGGGGCTTGTCTCCCGCGCCATCAATGCGCACAAGCTCATCGTCACGGATGATCATTTCGGAGCGGCCTCTCCGCTGATGGAACCGACGACCAGGCGTTGCCGGCGAATCATTCTCCCGCTGGTTCGGAAAGGAATTGTCCCGGTCATCACCGGCTTCATCGGGGCCACCAGGGAAGGTGTTCCCACGACCCTCGGACGTGGAGGTTCGGATTATTCGGCCGCGCTCATCGGTGCCGCATTGCGGGCACATGAGATCTGGATCTACACGGATGTAGACGGCGTGATGAGTTCCGATCCCAAGGTCGTACCCAACAGTCGCCCGCTCGAAGAACTCTCCTATCACGAGGTCGCCGAGTTGGCTTACTTCGGGGCTAAGGTCGTTCACCCGAAGACAGTCTTTCCCGCCATCGAACACCAGATCCCCTTGCGCATCAAGAACACATTCAATCCGGACTTCCCCGGCACCCGAATCGTTCGTCGCACATCGCCGATGAATCATATCGTCAAAGCGATTTCCGCCATCGGCCATCTGAGCCTGGTGACCGTCGAAGGAGCGGGAATGCTCGGTGTGCCGGAGATGACGGCCCGGGTTTTCGATACCATAGCGCGAGAAAAGATCAACGTATTACTCATCACCCAGGCATCGTCTCAGCAGAGCATCTGTTTCGTCGTGCGGCAGAGTGATGCGCCCGTCGTTCAGAAAGCGTTGCGAGAAGAGTTTGCGCGGGAACTTCGTCGGGGTGACCTTCAACGCATTGGCGTTCAGGATGGCGTGGCGATCATCGCCGTCGTCGGCGAAGGAATGAGAGGAACGCCGGGCGTCGCCGGACGACTCTGTTCGGCGCTCGGACGCGATGGCATCAACATCATTGCCATCGCCCAGGGATCATCCGAGCGCAATATCTCCCTTGTTGTGAGCGACAGGGAAAGAGCCCACGCCGTGCGGAGCATTCACAAGGAGTTCATCGGATGAGGAAGGAGAAGATTGCGGTCGGAATTCTCGGAGCCACCGGAGCCGTCGGTCAGCGATTGGTGGCGCTGCTGGAAAATCACCCGTGGTTCGAGCTTACCGAGGTGGCCGCCTCGGATCGGACGGCCGGTCACTCCTATGGGGAAGCCGTTCACTGGTTGTTGCCCTCACCGATTCCCGAAAAAATCAAGACCCTGAAAATCAAGGAATGTCTTCCCACCTTGAACTGCCAGCTCGTCATCTCCGCGCTTCCTGCTGATGTCGCCCGGTCGGTCGAGATGGAATTCGCTCGCGCCGGATATGTTGTCTCCAGTAATGCGAGTGCCTTTCGGCTCGAGCCGGATGTTCCTTTGGTGATCCCCGAAGTAAATCCCGATCACCTTCAATTGATCCCGCGGCAAAAGCAGCGACGAGGATTTGACCGAGGCTTCCTCATTACCAATCCCAATTGTTCGACCATCAGCCTCGTGCTCGTGCTCAAACCCCTTATGGAACGGTTCGGCGTGCGACAGGTCATGGTCACGACTCTTCAAGCCGTGTCAGGGGCCGGATACCCCGGCGTGGCATCATTGGACATCATTGATAACGTCATCCCCTACATCCCCCAGGAGGAAGACAAACTCGAGCGTGAGGCGTTGAAACTTCTGGGGCGTTGTGACGGAAAAGAAGTCTTCCCTGCACCGCTCACCGTGAGCGCCCAGTGTAATCGCGTGGCGACGCTCGACGGCCATCTGGAATGCGTTTCCATCAAGCTGGAGACGAAACCTTCAATGGAGGAGGTTATCTCGACCCTGGCGACATTCCGGGGACTCCCTCAGGAACTGAAATTGCCGACAGCTCCCTCGCACCCAATTATCGTGAGGTCAGAACCGGACCGTCCTCAGCCCCGGCTTGATCGTGAGAGCGAACGGGGGATGGCTTCGGTCGTAGGGCGAATTCGACCGTGTTCATTGCTAGATTTCAAGATGGTCATCCTCGGACATAATACGCTCCGCGGCGCAGCCGGAAGCGCCCTGCTCAATGCGGAACTGCTCGTCGCGCAAGGGATGGTGGGATAGGTGCCCGGGCAGACGGATCCGATGTAGCAAAGATTGTATCCAATCCGGGAGGACTAGCGGCTTCCATTTTTCTGGAAGCCGTTTCCGAAATTCTGGAAATTTTACGACCCCGCCGAAATCCTGAGAAATTCCCCCATCTCCGAGAGCGGCAAGCTCTTACCCCTGAATTTCCGGATTGAGGGATACACATGGCACAAGATTTGCATAGAGGAATGGTGGTATGGCAGCGGGAATATCGCCAGACAATGCGTTGAATTCCGATCCATCATGTTGCTCTGTCACAAGATGCAGGGCAACGAATTCCCCCTCATTTTTCTTTTCTCCGTGGAGCGTCTTTCGATGTCGCCCCGGAGCGAAACTCATTGAGGAGGCTTAAAGATGATTACCGGAACCATTTATAGGAACCGGCACTTGTTGCGTCTTTTGGTCTTTATGGGAGTCGCGTTTGCTCTCTGCCTGATGACAAGCGCGACCACTCTATGGGCGCAGACTGAGACGGGACAGATCGTTGGTACGGTGACCGACCCCAACGGGGCCGTCATTGCCGATGCCACGGTGACGGTGAAGTCTTTGACGACATCGGCGGAACGACGCACCAAGACACTGGCCGATGGGACTTACATCGTGGCCAATTTGCTTCCCTCGGTTTACGAAGTCACCGTGGAGGCTCCCGGATTCGCTAAAGCGACCAAGAGAATCCAGGTGATTGTCGGATCGAAAGTCACACTCGATTTCCAGCTCACCGTCGGCGCTCCCGTGGAAGTGGTCGAGGTGCTCGGCGAAGCCGGAGTTCTGGTTAACACCGAGACCCAGACGATCAGTCAGGTCATAGATTCCCGGAAAGTTGTCGAGCTACCGACGCTGACGAGGAATCCTTATGACCTGGTCACCCTTTCAGGTAACGTTTCGCAAGCGGACCCGACGGGAAGGGGCGCCGGGTTTGCGATCAATGGCCTGAGGGCGGCTGGAACTAACATTCTTCTGGACGGCGCTGCCAACAACGATGAATTCGTTGCCGCCGTTGGTCAGGCAGTCCCCCTCGATTCCGTCCAGGAATTCAGCGTTTTGACCAATAACTTCACGGCCGAATACGGCCGAGCTTCCGCGGGAATCGTGAACGTTGTGACCAAATCGGGAACCAACGAATTTCACGGGACCGTGTATGAGTTCAACCGCGTGTCGGCGACCACATCCAACAGCTTCCTTAACAACGCCAACGGGGTTCCTAAACCGGTCTTCACCCGCAATCAGTTTGGATACTCCATCGGTGGTCCCATTCTGAGGGACAAAATATTCTTCTTCCAGAGCACGGAGTGGATTCGCGTGCGAAGCACGGCGACGCGGTTTGTGGTTGTGCCGACGCCCCAGTTAATCGCGGCTGCGGCCCCCGCAACGCAAAATTTCTTCCGCACGTACGGGACGCTCAAACCCGGAGTTATCTCGCTGCGGACGATCACCCGGCAGGACTTGATCAATGCCGGGTCGGATCCTTGTGCGCCGGGATCGCTCTGTGATCGGACGCTCGGAGCCAATTTCCCGCTGTTCACCCGAATCGCCTACAATCGGCCGGCAAACTCCGGTGGTGGGAACCCGCAGAACACGATGGACCTGGTCGGTCGGGTGGATTGGACGATCAGCGACAAGACACAGCTTTACTTCCGCTACGCTCTGGAAGACGGCGAGCTGCAACCGGGGACCATCAGCGACAGTCCCTACCGGGGATTCGATACCGGACAGACCACCTTCAACAACAACCTGCTGCTGTCACTCACTCACACCTGGAACACCAATCTCGTGACCCAGCATAAAGTGGTTTACAACCGGTTGAATACCTTGCAGCCACATGCGGAACAACCGTCGAGCCCAACGCTCTTTTTCCGTGCTACGACGACGCGGTTCCTGGGAGACCTTGCCGCTCTGCCTGGATATTTGCCCTTTAGTCCGGGATCGGGAATCCCCTTTGGAGGACCGCAAAACTTCGGGCAGACCTATCACGACATCAATTACATCAGAGGCTCGCACCAGTTCCGGTTCGGCGGATCCTATGTCTACATCCAGGACAACCGGACCTTTGGCGCGTATCAGGATCCCTCGGCGACGCTGGGCCGAACGATCCAGCAGGCGATGGATAATTTCCTCCGAGGAGAGCTGTTCCAGTTCCAGTCGGCGATTGATCCTCAGGGGAAGTTCCCCTGCCGGAATCCGGCCGCGCCTGATCCGACCTGTATCGTAACCCTACCGGTCGGGCAGCCAAACTTCAGCCGCAGCAACCGGTACCATGAATTCGCCTTCTACGCGCAGGATTCCTGGCGTATGACGCCTCGGTTCACCCTGAACCTTGGTTTGCGGTGGGAGTATTTTGGCGTCCAGCACCATAAGGATCCGCGCCTGGATTCCAACTACTATGATGGTGGTGGCGGAAACATCTTCCAGCAGATTCGCAATGGCGATGTGGCCATCGTCCCCAACAGCCCCATCAAGGGCCTCTGGAAGAAAGATTGGAACAACTTCGCCCCCCGTATCGGGTTCGCCTGGGACCTCTTCGGCACTGGGAAGACGAGCCTGCGCGGAGGCTACGGCATCGGCTATGAGCGGAATTTCGGGAACGTGACGTTTAACGTCATTCAGAACCCGCCGAATTATGCAGTGATCTCCATCATAGCTGGTGTGGATGTTCCCACGATCCCGATCACGACCGATGTGGCAGGTCCGCTGTCAGGGCGAACCGGTCAGAAAGCCCTTCCGGTGGTGAGCCTCCGGAACGTGGATGCCAATATCGTTACGGCGTACGCGCACCTGTGGAGCCTTAGCCTGGAACATCAGGTCTCGCGCACCCTAGTCGTGGGGCTGGATTATAACGGCTCAAAGGGCGTCAACCTCTATTCGCTGGAGGATCCCAATCGGCCAGGAGCAGGAGCCGTCTACCTGGGCGATCCGTGTACGCCGGGCAACTGCAGCGTGCGGTTGCGGACAACCCAGTATACGAATATCAATCGGCGAGGTAATCGCGCTTTCTCCAACCACAACGCGTTCAACCTCCGAGTCACCGCCAATAATCTCGCCAATACGGGACTCACCTTCTCGGCCAACTACACGTGGGCGCACACGATTGACAACCTGAGTTCAACCTTCAGTGAATCAGCCAATAACTTCAACCTCGGACTGCTCGACCCCTTTAATCCTCGGCTCGATCGCGGGAATTCGGACTTCGACATCCGCCACCGGTTCGTCTTGGGAGCGATCTGGGATGTTCCCTTTGCCCGCAATACAAGCGGTGTTGTGCGGCGCGTACTTCATGGCTGGACGGTGGCTCCGATCTTCTCTGCCAGCACAGGTGCACCGTTTACGGTCTTCGACTGCACCAATGCCCAGTTCGCCGTTTGCCCGAGGATGTTCGTCACCGGTCCCGTTGAGCGAAAGGGAGCGGATAATCCTCCAGCCGATCCGACGACACCCGGGACATTCACCTATCTCAATCTCAGGGGGAAATTCGACTCCTCCTGGGTGAATCCCATCACCGGGAACTCGGAGCTTCCGCCCTTCCCACGGAATATGACTGGCCGTAATCTCTTCCGTGGACCGGGTTCTTGGATCCTCGATCTTGGCCTCTACAAGACGACCAATATTACCGAGCGCTTCAGCTTGCAGTTCCGCGCCGAACTCTACAATGCCTTCAATCACGCCAATGCGTTCGTCCTCGGCAGCGAGGCGGACGTTTCATTCCAGGACGTTATCCGCACGCAAAAGGACGGACGACGCAATGTGCAGTTCGCGCTGAAACTCATCTTTTAAGGGCCGAGGCGTCGGTCTTCTGATTTATCTTCCCCTGGGGAACAGAAACGTTCCCCAGGGGATCTCGCCAGAGCAATACAGGTCCTCTTGAGGAGCAAGAACTGCCCGTTTGTGAGGGCTGTCATTGATCCGGCTGGCGCCGGTACCACACGATGTGATCCCCGTCATCGGGACGATCCGAATAGATGACCGTCTTATATCCCACCGATCTCATCCTGGTACCCGGAAGTTCCAGCACAGCATTATTGGATAGGAGAAAGCCACCGGGGCGAAGCATCCGCTCAATATTGGCCAGAGCCAGGGACTGGTCCAGTACATCGTAGTAAACGAAGACATTAGTGGCGATGATGAGATCGAATCTTTCTGAGGACGGCAAAGTGTAGTGCTCGACGATGACGTTGAGATCGTAGGGTGTAATTTGGCGAACGACCTTCGGTCGTACGTGAACCGCGCGAAGCTCCAGCGGCCCGATTCCCCCCGGCACGGGCAAGGGCGAGACTGACCGCCCGATGGTCTCACCAAATCTCTGCCAGTAAGCAATCAGCTCGGGCGTCCACTTCAGGCGAGGATCGCGAGGAAGCTGAAGCGTGTAGCCGAGGCCACGTCGAGCCCGCTCACGTGCCTTTGCCAGATGGGCTGTAACGCGGGGACTGATGTCAAAGGTGACCACTTGCAAGCGATCGAGATCGGCCAGGCCTAATCGGATCAAGCTATCTATCAGGGCAAAAGGTTGAAGGCTCTGCTGGGGATAGAAATCGTATCCCTCCTGTTTGTCGGTGAAATCCAGACCCGGACCAATGATCGCGACGCGTCGGACGCTTCCGGAGGCCAAAAACTTTTGGTCGCGGAGAGCGCGAAGTGATTCTTCAATAGCCAGGTTCGGACGCAATGATGTGTCGAGGGAGAGACCCCGCTCGCGATAGAGCCTCGACCGTGCGGCAAATTCTTCGGTTGGATTTCCCAGCGCGCGGGCAGCACGAAGGGCGTTCTCATAACTTTGCTGCTCGTCTAAAACCCGCCGGAGGTTCACGAGCAGGTAATCCCGCAACTGCCGCCGGCCCGCCGGCGTATCGGGAGTGTACCCTCGCTCTCGCACAAAGTGACGGAGAAAGATCAGCCGTTCATTCCGCCCCGGCGACGCCAGCCCCCGAATCAGATCGTCAATCCGTTCCTCAATTACCTTCCCGACGATCACCGATAAATCTCGTGCCTGAGCGACCTGCCCTGTGACGCCTGATTCCAACATTCGGGCGGTCACGCGCGGCTGCCGGGTAAAGGACGTCCCGAAAAGGAGAAAGTTGACGAGGGAATCCTCGTCGCCCCGAATCAGCCGGGCGCGAATCTCAGCATCATGTTTTTTGATCCACTGCTGCCATCGGACGGGCAACGTCTCAACCGGCCCTTTCTTCAGGTCGTCAGGTAGCAGGTCAGCCAGTTGCGCAAGCACAGGTCGCGCTTCCTCATACGACAGGTACCGCCGTTGACCGGTCGAGCCGACGGAAATATCTCCATCCGCGGCCAAAAGGGCTAGCATGAGGAAGCAAACAACCACCCATCCCTGACGATTCTTCATCGGGAAGCGGACGCCCGGTTCTGACGCCGACAAGTAACCTCTCCTTATGCCGAATCCCCTGTCAGAGGAGGCAGTTTAGAAGATCGCCTCCTCGGCGGTCAAGACAGAGAGAACGCCCTGTCGCTATAGGGAATCCCCCCGTAGAATGGTATGATTAGTGCCCTTCACGATCGCCGGTAAAGCCGGACGTGATAGCAACCAGCGAGTGCAGCATGACGAGCGATTGCGACTGGGTTGAAAGAATGAAGCTCAAGATCGAGCCGGTGGGGCCATCTCCCCTGGAGGCTCACGGGACGCAGGCTGCTGTGGTCGTCATAGTGCGTCTGAATCAGGGCGTGCCCGAAGTCCTGCTCATCAAGCGGGCAGAAGCTCCCGACGATCCCTGGTCAGGCCATCTTGCCTTGCCCGGAGGCCGCGTCGAGCGCGATGATGCCACCCTGGTGGATACGGCCATCCGGGAAACCGTCGAAGAGGTGGGAATTGATCTGACCCACAGCGGAACGATCCTCGGACAACTCGAACCCGTCTCTCCCCTCTCCCCTTTCGTGCCGAAAATTTCTGTCACTCCGCTTGTCGCCATCGTGCGGTCCGACGTGACTCTTCACATCGGACAGGAAGTTGAACAAGCGTTCTGGATGCCCCTTGACGAGTTGAAACGTAACGGGAGATCCGAAACGGTCGTGAAGGTCATCGGGGAGCACTCGTTGAGCTGGCCCGCCTACCCATCGCCCTACGGTCCGATCTGGGGAATGACCGAGAGAATCCTCACTCAGCTTCTCTCGTTACTGGAGGAGTAGCCGATCAATGAAGGGAAAAGGGCGAAGGACCTCCGGCTCACAAGTGGAGATAAGCTTGAAAGCAGGTGTTACGCATAGCGCACACTTTGCAGCCCTGGGAAGGGGTAGCCCAGACTTTCCAGTCCGCGATCCCGACGCAGGCTGGAACGGATGGGTCCCAGGAATGGCACCCCACCACAGATGGATAGCCGGGACGATCCGTTTTGGTTGGTGTCCATCTGTGATTACTTTTGGGAGGAGAAATTGAGCATGAAAATCGTCGTTGTTGGTTATGGTCGCGTCGGCCGACGGGTTGTCGCCGATCTCGTCGAGCGTGGTCATGAGGTGACGCTTATTGATCAACAGGCGATCCGACTGGAAAAGGCCATTGAGATGCCGGATGTCAAACTGGTTCAGGGCAACGGAATTGACGCAGATGTACAGAGGCAGGCGGGCGTTGAGCAAGCCGATGTGTTTCTGGCCGTCACGCGTGAGGATAATGTAAACCTCATGGCCGCTCAGGTGGCCCGGACGCTGTTCCATGTTCCTCATGCCATCGCCCGCGTTTACGAACCGAGTCATCGCCAGGCCACCGATGATCCCCATCTGTTGACCGTGTGTCCGACCGACTATGCTGTGGAAGCGATTCTCAAGCAGGTCGAGAGTCTTCCCGGTGCACCCCCCCGGAAGGAGACCTCACCATCCCCGCGCGTTGCCGTTCGGCCCCGACCCACGCGCGTGACCGATGAATCGCGCTACATTCTCGTCATCGGTGGAGGGAAGGTTGGCGTCAATCTCGTGCGTTCCCTTACCCAGAGCGGTCACGAAGTGGCGCTCATCGAGGTTGACCCCGCCCACGCCGCTTACCTGTCAACCAGTTTGGATTGCACGGTCATCGTCGGCGATGGCACTCTGGGACCAATTCTGGAAAATGCCGGAGCGGCTCGGGCGCGCGTCTTCGTAGCAGTGACGGGCAAGGATCAGGACAATCTCATCGCCTGTCAGCTCGCCAAGCACGTCTTTCGCGTTCCGAAAACCATCGCCCGTGTGAGCAATCCGAAGAACCAGGAGATCATGCTCCGGCTTGGGGTTGATGCAACCGTCAGCTCAACAGCAATCATTGAACAGATGATTGAGCGCGAGCTGCCCACGATCAAGATCAAAACCCTCTTGAACCTTCGAGGAGCACAGGCTCAAATCAACGAATACCTTCTGGAAGAAACGTGTCCGGTCGCCGGTCAGGCCCTTAAAGACATCTCCTTCCCACCAGATTGCAACATTATCGCCATCGAGCGGAATGGTTCGGTGATCATCCCGCGTGGCGACACGCGCCTTGAGGCTGGAGACATGGTGATTGCCCTGGTGACGTCGGCCGCTGAGCCTGAACTCCGTCGTCTCCTCGGGAGCTGAGTCCTATGGCTGTGCATCGTTTTTATGTCTCTCCCGAATCCATTCACGGAACAGATCTGGTCCTCGGTCAGGAGGAATCCCACCATCTTCGTCGCGTGCTTCGGCTGAGAGAAGGCGACCGCGTGGTAGCCTTCGACGGCACGGGACGAGAATACCTCTGCCGGGTTGAGCGCGTGGTGGATGATCGCGTCCTTCTTCGCATTCTCAAAGAAGACGCGCCACCCGTTGAATCGCCCCTCCTCATTCGTCTCGCGCAGGCTGTCATTAAAGGCGAGAAGTTCGACTTGGTCGTTCAGAAGGCGACAGAATTGGGGGCGACGGAGATCGTCCCTCTTATCACAGACCATTGTGATCCCTGGGTCCACCGATGGGAGCGATCTGACAAACTGCTCCGATGGCGGCGAATTGCCATCGAAGCCTGCAAACAGTGCGGTCGAACTCGCATCCCTCCGGTGAGCGATCCCATTCCCGTCGCCGAGTTTTTGATCCGCCGCCCGGGCGTTACCGTTATGGCGGTGGAACGCGGCGGGAAACCATTGACCAGCCTGGAGGAAGCTTTTCGCTACGATCCTCCTCGCGAAGTCAACATTCTCATCGGGCCGGAGGGAGGATGGTCATCGCGGGAACGCGAACTGGCCGAGGAAGTCGGGGCGCGACAGGTGACACTCGGCCCACGCATTCTTCGGACGGAAACCGCCGGAATCGTTCTCACCGGCATTGTTCAGTATCTGTGGGGCGATCTTGCAAAACGGGGGGCTGCCGCGTGATTGAGCTTCAATTTCTCGGCGCTACCCAAACGGTCACTGGTTCGAAATTCGTTCTCCGCACGGAGGATTGCTGCGTCCTTGTGGACTGCGGACTGTTTCAGGGCTTGAAGGAGTTGCGGCAACGCAACTGGGAGCCCCTTCCGCTCTCACCTGACGACCTGGATGCCGTCATCCTCACGCATGCTCACATTGATCACACGGGATACGTTCCTCGCCTCGTTCGCCAGGGCTATGAGGGCCTCATTTTCGGCAGTCGGGCCACGGTTGATCTGTGTCGGCTGCTTCTGCCCGACTCAGCCATGCTCCAGGAGGAAGATGCCCGCCACGCAAACCGTCAGGGCTACAGCAAGCACAGTCCCGCTCTACCCCTCTACACGGTGAAGGATGCGAAAGCTGCTCTCCGTTTAATGAAGAGTGTGCCCTACGGTACTCCGGTTCGCCTGTCATCCTCGCTGGAATTCCAGTTCATCCCCGCCGGTCACATTCTCGGTTCCAGCTTTGTGAGCGTCACCTGTCGTGTGAATCGCCGCACCGAGCATCGCATCCTGTTCACGGGGGACCTGGGGCGATACAACGAGCCGGTGTTGAACGATCCGACCCCAGCGCCCGATGCCGATTACCTCATCATCGAATCCACCTACGGCGATCGGCTCCACAGCAACGAGGATCCAAAGGCTCGCCTGGAAGAGATCATCACCGCCACCGCCGGTCGGGGCGGACAGGTGATCATTCCGGCTTTTGCCATAGGGCGAACTCAACATCTGCTCTATTTGTTGCGGGAGTTAGAGGCAGAAGGGCGGATTCCCATTCTCCCCGTCCGTGTGGATAGTCCTATGGCCGTTGATGCCACGGAAAAATATCTGGCGCATACCGAAGATCATGATCTCGATATGAAGGCCCTTCTGGCTCAAGGCAAGAATCCCTTCCGCACCCACGACTTTCAACTGTGTCGGTCGCAGCGAGCATCACAGGCACTTCTTCGGGATCACCGTCCGATGATCATTATCTCCGCCAGCGGTATGGCCACCGGCGGACGGATTCTTCATCATCTTCGCGCGCGATTGCCCGATGAGCGGACGACCGTTATCTTTGTCGGATTTCAAGCGGAGGGGACGCGCGGACGCCGTCTGCTGGAGGGAGAGTCGGAGATCAAGATCCATGGTGAGATGGTCCCCGTTCGCGCCCGCATCGAGCGGATTGATAGCCTCTCGGCTCACGCCGACCAGGGCGAAATTTTGCGCTGGCTGAGCACACTGCGCAGGCCGCCACGACAGACCTTCATCGTTCACGGCGAACCTCAGGCCAGCCGGTCGCTCGCCGGGAAGATTGAAGGCGAGATGGGATGGAAAGTAACCATCCCTTCTCTCGGCGAAACAGTGAGGCTTGACGGATAAGTGCGGATGATAGTTGACGCTAGGCTACAAACCGATACACCACATTTTTTGGAGGGAGTCGGAAAATGGATCTGGGATTGAAAGATCGGGTCGCACTCGTTACGGCAGCAAGCAGGGGATTAGGTCGAGCGGTCGCTGAAGGATTAGCCCGGGAAGGAGCAGCCATCGTTATGTGCTCCCGTTCTCAAGAGGCTATAGAGCGCGCCGCCCAGGAGATTCATCACATCACGGGAACCCCGGTTCTCGCCGTCCAGGCCGATGTCACGCGCGAGCAAGACATCTCGCGCCTGGTCACGCTCGCGCTCGATCGGTTTCAAAGGGTAGATATTCTCGTCTGCAATGCCGGTGGTCCCCCGAGCGGCCCCTTTCTGAATTTTTCCACCGATGACTGGAGGCGGGCCATCGAACTGAATCTGCTCAGCACGATCATGCTCTGTCGCGCTGTTGTGCCCCGGATGAAAGAACACCGATGGGGGCGCATTATCAACATCACGTCGGTGGCGGCCAAGCAACCCATTGACGGACTGATTCTCTCCAATGCCGTTCGTCCCGGCGTTCACGGGTTCGCCAAGAGTTTGGCCAGAGAACTCGCTCCGTACAACATCACGGTCAATTGCGTCTGTCCCGGTTACACGCGAACCGAACGGGTTGTCGAACTGGCCCAGAAGATGGCCGCCAGTGAGGGGATTTCCGTGGAAGACATCTACCGCCGATGGGAAAGCCTTATCCCCATGAAGCGCCTGGCTGAGCCCCGGGAATTCAGCGATCTGGTTGTGTTCCTCGCTTCCGAGCGAGCCAGCTATATCACGGGCGCGTCCATTCAGGTAGATGGTGGGTTCATCGCTGGGATCTTCTGACGACGCTCGGCTCCGATTGGCGCAGCCGGTGGCTCTATCGGCCTGAACGAGGGGCAAAATCGTTAGACATGGAAGCGGAAATAGATGACGTCGCCTTCCTGAACGATGTAGTCCTTCCCCTCCAGGCGAATCAAGCCGTGTTCACGCGCCCGCGCGAGCGACCCTGCTGCAACCAGCTCCTTATAGGGGATAACTTCGGCAGCGATGAACCCGCGCTCCATGTCCGAATGGATGAGCCCGGCAGCCTGAGGCGCTCTGGTTCCGCGCCGGATGGCCCACGCATGAACTTCCTTCTCATTGCCGGTGAAAAAGGTAATCAGCCCGAGAAGCTGAAATGTTTTTCGTACCAGCTCCATCACACCCGGTTCCGTCAAACCAAGACTCGACAGATACTGAGCAGCCTCATCCTCCGTAAGCTCAACTAAGCCGGCTTCCAACTCGGCACAGAGGACAACAACTTCTGTCCCTTCGGCTTGGGCATACCGGCGGACAGCACCGACGAGATCATTCTCCTTGGTCAGATCGGCCTCGGCCACGTTAGCCACGTAAATCTTCGGCTTGGCTGTCAGCAGGAAGAGTTCGCGCACGACCGCACGTTCAGCCTCGGTCAGAGTCAGCCGTCGAACCGGAGTCCCCTCGTTCAATGCCGTCTGAAGCCGGTCGAGAATCTCAAGCTCAGCCAAAGCCGACTTGTCCCCTGCCTTTGCGAGTTTCGCCGTCTTTTCCCGCCGTCGGGTAACGGTAGCGAGATCGGCCAGAGCGAGTTCTGTTGCCACCGTCTCGATGTCACGAATCGGATCGAGAGTTCCCTCCACGTGGGCCACACCTTCGGCGGTAAAGCAACGAACGACTTCGACAAGGGCATCCACCTCCCGGATATGAGCGAGGAACTGGTTCCCCAAGCCTTCGCCTCGATGCGCTCCCCGGACGAGTCCGGCGATGTCAACGTACTCAATCGTCGTGGGGACCGTTACGTTCGTACGATAGATCTTGGCCAAAAGAAGAAGGCGTTCGTCAGGTACCGCGATGATTCCCACATTCCGGTCAATCGTGCAGAAGGGATAGCTGGCCACCTCAGCCTTCTGCGCATGGAGCAGAGCATTAAAGAGCGTGGACTTCCCCACATTGGGTAGTCCGATGATGCCTACTCGCAGCAAAGCCCCGGCTCCTTTCCCCGGAAATCCCGGGCCCCAACATTCTACCTCGCAACCAAAGGAAAAGGAACCGACATCAAGAATTCCCGGTCAGGGCGAGGAATCCTGGTGAGCGGTCAGCTTCAGGGGCAGGTAGAGTGAGAGTCGAACCAGGCAAGCCCACTGTACCAATCCACCTCGGACCGCGCTTCCCGTGGGCGTGTACCGCACCCCTGTTGGTATCGTTTTATAAGCCGCCTTTGAGAGTTAATCCCCACGGATCACTCATCCGCTGGCACTTTTCATCCGGTGGCAAACCCATCTTCATTCTTCGTAGTGTGCTGTTACACCTGGAGGATCCACCTGAACACCACCTCCCAACGGATGAATGGTTCCAAAGGGCCAACCCTCAGTCAGTACTTTCCGTTAAGATGAGAGTGAGGATCGACAGGGAGATCAATTGACGGCAAAAAGGGGCGGTTTAACAGTGCAACCGACGAGGGAACCCATCGAACCCGCCAGGGGAGCAGAGTATCATTTTAGCCGAAGCGAGATTTGACAGGCCTTGTCCCGGCTTAAGGAACTACAAAAGGGCACGGAAACAGAGTAAACTATGACATGTAGGCAGAAAACCCGGAGGTGAAAAAACATGAAATTTGAACGCATTACAGTAGATCCGAATGTTTGCACGGGAAAGCCATGCATCCGTGGGCTTCGATTCCCGGTTTCGCGCTTGCTTGGACTCTTAGCCTCCGGAGAGACGAAGGAAACGATTCTCACGGCCTATCCCTACCTGGAAGCCGAGGACATTGATGAAGCCTTGCGCTATGCCGCTTTTCTAGCCGAAGAAGAGACAGTGGAGTTCGCTCGGTGAAGTTCCTCATTGATATGCCGCTATCATCAAGGTTAGCTATCTGGCTCGCGCAACAGGGTCATGATGCTGTACATGCGCACGAGCTTAGCTTAGCTCGCGCTTCGGATGAAGTGATCTTGAAGTGCGCTCAAAGGGAGCAACGGGTGCTCGTGACGGCCGATTTGGACTATCCCCGTCTTCTGGCGTTGACACGAGCGGAAGGGCCGGGCCTGATCCTCTTCCGTGGCGGGAATTACAGTGAGCAGGAAGCCGTAGACCGTCTCAGGCGAACTCTCGAAATCATTCCGCACGAGGAGTTGCCAACCTCCATCATTGTCATCGAGAAGGAGCGGATTCGTCGGAGACGGCTTCCGCTTGAACCAAGCCCTTAATGTGCAAGAGAACGACTTCGCCTAACACAGGCATCCGGCCGACGTCAATAAAAACGGCGCGGCTGACGTGCAGGCCGTTAGGGACCATCATCTAAAAACCGAGAACGGAAGTAGAACAGGAGCACGCGAGAATTCCGGGAATTTCCGGGGAGGCGAGGAGTCGTGGGGAGCGGTCAGTTTCAGGGATGAGTACGGGGGTGATCCGAACCAGATAAGGCCAATGTGCCAACCCACCTCCGACGCGCTTCCGCCGGGCGTGTGCCGATGCCCCACTGTGATCACCTCAGAAGCCTCCCTTGAAAATCATCTCCCCAGGGATGAAAGGTTCCCACGGATCACTCATCCGTTGGCACTTTTCATCCGTTGGCAAACCCATTTTCATTCTTCGTGGCGTGCGATAGCGCATGAGCGATTCCCTTGAAAATCTCCTGGAACCGCGTGCCTCCCGCGTGCTCGGTGGAACTAATGGCCACGGCTGCTGGCTGGATGCGCCCCCAGGTTTTCATATTTGCGGCATGCGATAGCGCATGGGAGATTTCTCCGAAAATAGTCCCCTTCTTCTTCCTGAAACCGACGCGATACCAGCTCCACAACTGCTTCATATTTTCTTCGCCGGAGATTTCTCGAACCGAAAAGTAGACGGCCACCCGCCACGAGACTTCAGTCCGACGAAGACCGATAGGACGAGGATCCACCTACCACGTGCGAAAATATCCGCGCATGCTCAGCGGCTGAGCGGCTCCAACTGAACGCCTGGGCGCGCCTAAACCCCTGCTCCCGCAACTGCTGCCGCAGGGAATCCTCTGTGATCAACCGTCGCATCGCTTCAGCGATCTCATCCACCGAATACGGGTCCACCAGCAGTCCCGCTTCCCCCACGACTTCGGCGCAACCCGTGCGGTTGGACGTGACCACCGGACATCCACAGGCCATCGCTTCCACGAGCGTGAGACCGAACGTTTCCCGCAGCGAAGGCGCGACGAGTCCCAATGCCCCTCGATACCACGCGGCAAGCTCGGTCTGGGGAAGAAGCCGTCGGATGACCTTCACTCCCCGAATTCGAAACATCGCTAGCATGCGCCAATCCCAGGGCGAGAGCACGATGAGATCGGGGCGAGAGGATTCCGGCAGCCGGGCATACGCTGCGAGAACTCGCTCGGTGTTTTTCATCGGGTTTCCCCCGAAGATATGAACCAGATACGGGCGCTCGCGCACGAGGACGTCTCCGTCCGGCCTGAACAGCGCGTGGTCAACGCCGTGCGGGACGACATGAACTCTCTCAAGTGGGACATCGAAAACTTCCGAAGCTTCCTGCGCGGCGAATCGCGAAGGTGCGATCACTGCCGTTACGATCTCTCGAAACCACCTTCGATCTCGCAGGATTCGAGCCTTCAGCCAGGGGTGATAAATGCGGGCGACCACCCATTCTGCCTTCGGGACATAAGCAGACGAGAAGATACGCGCTCCGTGGAACGTCACAATGACGGGAACACGGCTTTCCCGTAAGATCGGGGGAATCGGGCGCATTCCCAGGCCGGGATCCCAGACCAGGTCGCAATCGGGAGGAATCCGCCCCCTCCTGCGCATCGGGATTACGTGAATTCCCGAAGCCACAAGGATCCTCGCCAGGTTTTCCCGATACACCCGATGACTGGGAGCGTCCACCGAACGCATCAGCATGCCCAGGCGCATCACTGGCCAACCTCGGCAAGGAGTTGTTCTACACTCTCCCGCGAGTAAAAATCCCAAAACGCTCCATCGCTCTTGAGCAACCGCTCTCCCAGAGCGCGCATGAGCGAGGCGTCGTAGAGCGAACTCGCGTTTCTGCTCCGCAAGGAGACGGTCAACTCGGCAGCCTCCGGAACGATCACGCTGAGCGCGCGCCCACCAGTGGCGATGATGTCTTCGTAGCGAAGGATCACCGTCTCCGGAAGCACGCGCCGATAGGTCTCGAAGAACCAGTCGAGAAGATAGAGCTGCCTCTCCCACCGATCCCCGATCCGGGAGAGTGTCCTCCGGAGAGACGGATAGAGCCATTCGCCCACGGGTACACGCCCCTTATTCAGCGACAGGGAGACGGAATTCCACGAGGCGAGCACGGCCAGGGGATTGCGAACGACGGCGTAAACGGAGAAGTGATGTATTAATTCGCTCAGGAGCACTGTGAAAGGACCCGGATGCTTCACGATGAGCCAGAAGCGCATGGAGAGGCGTTTCGCAACGTGAACCTTTCCGTATCGAGCCACATGGCGACGCAATGGCCCGACGCGCTGCTCCTCCACCGGATTCGCGGGGATCTCTCCATCAATGTGGAGGGATGGGACCGGGCGCCCTGCAGCGAGGCGCTCGCGGACCTTAATGAAGAATCGCCGAAGGCCCGAACGCGCTAATCTTCGGTCCCAGCGACCGAGCCAAAATCGCACGCCCATTGGTGGTTCAACCAACGCGACGACATCGGGGAGCTGGTTGAGTAACCAGCAGGCAAGCGTCGTCCCTGATCGAGGAATGCCCGTGAGGACGATATCACGCTCAGACATGGTGCCCTTCCATTCCATCGGTCAGAAAGGGCTTCAGATACGCTGTGACGGTATGACGATCAAGGAAGAACTGCAAAAAGCCCTCCAGGCTCTGTCGAGCGATGGCGGAGAGGGGGAGATCGTGTTTCTTTGCCAGACGCATGCCGTTGGCGAATGCTGCCCGTAGCGTCTTCACGAGATTTTGCCGAAAGGACATACCACCCCCCTGCGGTCCCCCATGTTCGACGAACGTCGAAGCATCCACGAGCAGTTGGAATCCGGCCTTCCGCGCCCGGAGACAGTAATCGTCATCTTCGTAGAGTCCGTGCGCGAAGGACTCGTCCAAATACCCGATCTCTCGAATGAGATCGCCCGAGATGGCGAGACAGAACCCGATGAGCCGGGTGACAGGAATCACGCGTCGTCCGACGCGCCGTCTCAACTCGCGGGCGAACGCCTCGATGCGCTCCAGTTCCGCGGGCGAGAAATCCTTCAGACGCGGGAAGAGGCGCGTGTTTTGATACCCGCATACCCAGTTGGTTACCGGGCCGACCAGCCCGGCCCCACTCTCGTGGCGCAAAACGTCCAGCAACCCGTCCAGCGACCCCCGCGGGAGATAGACGTCGTCGTTCAGAAGGATCACATGGTGCCCATCGGCTCGGCGCATCCCGCGATTGTAGCTTCCTCCGAAGCCACGGTTATGATCGTTCTGCAAGAACTGGAAATCCCCAAAGACGCGTCGAAATTCCGCCTCATATTTCCCCACCAGCATGAGGGTTTCCTTCCGAAGGGGAGATGCATCATCAAGTAAGATGAGCTGCTTATCCGCCGAACCGTTCCGCACAAGACTCGGAAAAAAGAGCCGGTCTATGACCTCCAGCACGGCAGGGCCGGCATTATACATAGATGTCACAATTGTGACTGCAGACATTTCGTTCGTCAGACTACGTATCCTAGCCGCCGGAGCGTTGGCTCCAGGATCTGCAGCACTTCACGTTGTAGCTCTTCGCTGAGATTTTCGCGCCAGCGCCCTACACGCTGTCGGTGATTACGGCGGAACCAAACCGACTGGTATTTCGCCTGATAGGAGCCCTCGGTTGAATTTTGAATATTGCAGCAGAACTCCGTAACGGCAGGATGAAGGGGCAGACCGAGATAGTCGAAAATCTGTCGCGCCACGTCGTGGGGCCGGGCGACCAAGTCCTCATAACGGACCTGAAGATGGGGAACACCGGCGAGATCAGCCAGACCCGTGCGAACAATTTCATTCCAGGCGTGGGCGCAGCGGATAACTCCCTGGTATCGAGCGAAAATATCACGCCACTGTGGGGGCCGCTCATGAGCCCACCATCGCCCACCAAGCCCTGGAACGAGCGAACAGGCAACATCTCGCCCATCCCTCACAATGTGAATGATTTTAGCCTCCGGGAAGACAGCCCGCAGGAAGGGAATCCGGAGAATGTTGCGGGGATTCTTCTCGACAATGATTCGAGCGTCCCCCTTACGCCAGCGAAACCACCACCGAATGAACGAGCGAACCATTGGCGTCGCCTGATCCGCCGTAAACCGATCCGACCCATTCACTCCCCGACCAACAATCCGCCAGGGGACATAAGACTCAAAAATATATTTCACCTCCGGGTGAGCAGCCACCAACTCGCCCAGGATGCTCGTCCCTGATCGGGCAACTCCAACGATAAAAGCTATGTTGAGCGAATCGCGTCCACAATCGGCGACAAGCCCTGGCTGCTTTCGATTCTCTGCCACCATCATCTATTTATTCCTCGCTCGATCTACAATGATTGGTTCCTCGACGGGAAGAACGCCTCCCTCTCCTCGCACATTATCAGCACGTTCCCTCCCATCGCTCTTTCGGGCAATGATCCGCAGCTCGTTGTAGACGATGACTTCCCCCAGAGCTTTCCAGGGAATGGGGTAGTACCGGTGCTTGAGGACCGAACAATCTAACCGGCGCAACATGTCGCGGAGGGATGGATAGGTCAGATAGGTCTTATGTGTTCGATCAATAAGGTATCCCGTTGCCGTTGGGACTCTGATGTAGAGGATGCCACCACTTTTCAGAACACGCACCGCCTCACCGAGCGTCACACTGGGATCCTCCAGATGCTCCAGAATATGCGAGAGTAGGACTCCATCGAATGAAGCATTTAGGAAGGGGAGCAAAGACGCATCTCCCCTGATAACCTTGAATCCTTGCTCCCGGCAGTACCGTGCGCAGTGAGGATTGACATCAAGACCAAGCGCATGGGCATAGACGCTCAAGAAGTGTCCAATGCCGCAGCCGATGTCAAGCACCCGGCCTCGAAAAACTCGCGCCAAGGGGCGAAAGAACCACCGGCGTCCCAATCTAATGCAGAACTCCGGCAAGAACGACGCCCGCAGATACTCGAAGTATTCTTTGCTGGCTACCTCCGTGGTGCGCCGCATGAGGTGATTTCACCCCCTGAACGGGAATTCCCGCATAGAAGAAGATAGCTTCTGAATCATCCCTGCCTCTCGTGCTGTGCAATCTGGCCCGGCTCTGCCATACCTTGCAGAAAGACCGGACGGCCCTTCCAAATCACGTCCCGCTGCTTGTAACGCCTCCACACCGACGATAGGGCAATAGCGATGAAGACAGCGAAACCGACAAACGAAGCCAGATGGTAAATCCCCGGTTGACGATCCTCCTCAGCCAGTATTGCTCCCACGGCGACCATTGCCAGATAGCCCAGGGCAGCAGAACCAATGACCGCAGCCATATCTCTGTCGGTTGGGATCATCCCGAGGAACGTCGCAATAAGGACCCCCACGGGAAGAAGCGTCAGGATGGCAGCCGTCGCCACGCTCGCCATGAGCACGAGCGGATTTCGACCGACAGCCGGACAGATCACTCGGCTGTAGGCTTCCCATAGTTCGGAAAAGGCCACCCGCGCGGGTGTATGAATTAAATGCGTCCCCTCAACTGCGAAGACGCGAAATCCTTGCTGGTGTAATCGGATGCCTAAAATCGTTTCATCCATCACCTCTGAGCGAATAGCAGCATAGCCACCGATAGCATCGAGCGCACGGCGTCGCACGAGTGTAAAGGCCCCGATGGTGAAGGCTTGATCACCTACATAGGCGCTGAGGAAAAAGAGTGGATTGAAGGAAATTCCCTGCTTCTTGTGGTCTGCGTGCGCGGCAGGCGCGTGAGTCGCCCCCCCTTCGCAAGCCCACCGTAATCGGGCTTTGACGGATCCAATGAGCATGCCCAGCCGAAGCAAGTTCAGGGCTTGCGGTTCAATGACGTGATCCCAGAAACTGACATAATCCATCCGGGGCAAAAGCGATAGAGCATCGCAGCGATACTTCCTTGCCAGTGCGAGCGCTTTCCGCACCGTCTCCGGATCGAGAAGAATATCGGCGTCAATGGAGAGGATCCACTCGCCTCGGGCATGAGCTAACGCTTGCTGAAGCGCGAAGGGCTTCCCTCGCCATCCGGGGGGCGGTTCTTCCCCATCAATGACGCGCAACCGGGAGTCCGATTCGGCCACCTCTCTCAAGATTTCCAGCGTCCGGTCGGTCGAACGATCGTTGACGACGATGACCTCGATGGCCGGGTAATTCTGTGCCAGCATCGAAGCGAGAGACTGCCTCAGGATGCGATGTTCCTCGTTGCGCGCGGGAACGAGGATTGAGACAAGGGGCGCATCCTCGGGCTCTTCCATCGGATCAGCATCCGTCGGGCGGGGAGCATGGCGAAAACGACGCAAAGCCAGAACCACCATGAGGAGGAGAGTCCAGGTTACCGCTGCGCTCCAGAGAGCTAAGACCAGTACGGTTTGCATCATCCTCTTCCTTTCATCAACCTCGATGGCTTCATTCTCGTTAACGCCCTGAAAACCCTCACCCGCCGACCAGGCGGACTCCGACTCGCGCCAACTCCTCTGACCCGACTCCAAGAAATGATTCAATCGCATCGGCAGCGGACCGAACGGGATCATAGCGGGCGTGACTATCCCGCAACACCTTCATGCAACTGGTATAGTGATCCCGGTTGTCGAGAATGTGCTTCACCGATTGCATGACAAGAGTCGGCTCGGCGAGGACCTCGTGCAAGCTGAGGAGGATTCCCGCTCCGGCGGCTTCAATTTGTTGCCCGAGCAGCTCCTGCTCGAAATGCGTAGCGATGGCGATAACCGGCCTACCTGCCGAAATGGCCTGGTAGACGCTCCCGGCCCCGCCGTGGCAGATTACGACATCGGCCCGCTGCATGACGGCTCCTCCCGGCAGAAACCGCGCGACCCGAATATTCGTGGGCAGGTCTTTTTCCTCGATGCTCACCTGCCCGCCCGTCGTCAAAATGACATTGAAAGCGCGATCCGCAAAGAGTGCGATCAATAACGGGAACAAAGCCGGATGTCCTGTACTTCCCATCGTGACGTAAACGAGAGGACGATCCGATGCGACGTCCTCGAACCACTCCGGAAGTGGCCCGGACGGCGACCAGTAAAGTGGTCCGACGCGCACGAAGTGAGCAGGAAGCTCGTTCAACGGAGCGAGACGCTCGCTATCAAGAACGAGGTTAAGCTCCCCCTCAAGGAGGTCCCACAGATGCGTCTTGACTGGCAACCCGAGCTGCTTCATCAGCGTGCGATAAGGAGCCATCTTATACCAGAGCACCACTTTCAGGAGCTGAGGGACCAGCCAATCCGTACCGGCGCGTCCCACCAATCGTTTGATCAGCCGGTAATGAGGATACGTGCGAAACGCTCGGTAAGGATAAGCCGCACGCGATGGGAGCCAGCGACCTCCTAAGAGTGAAATTCGCGGAACTCCCCGAATCATCGCCGACAGATACATGGTGAGGCGAAAGTCAATGATCACAGCATCGGGTGCTATCTGGTCAATGAGGTCGAGTTCCGCCTGAATGTGCTCCTGGAGGAGGCGATGCCCTGGGCGACGGTGAAGAGTTCGCAAGAGGGTTAGTCCTTCCGATGCCTCGAAGTCCGGCAACGGACGGTAATGGAAGGAATCAGCAGTTACCTGTGGGTCCTGCAAATAGCGCGGACTCCCGGCGAGGATGATCTCGTGGCCTCGCTGCGCTAACTCGGTGGCAAGCAGCACACACCGGCCGGCATGGGCCAGGATGTTGGAAGCCGGAGTGACGAGAATCCGTTTCTTTAACCTGACGGCCATGCCCGTCACTCTCTCACTTTAGTTGCGAACCGCACCGTCACTCTCCCTCAACTCGGGGGAAGCGGAAAGGTTGGCCCGTTAGTATTCGAAGACCAGAACGCCCGCATTGAAGCCCGCGCCGAAGGTGACCATGAGAACTTTATCCCCACGCTTGACTCGTCCCTTGCGAACATTTTCGTCAAGCGAGATGGGCAACTCGGCCGAGATGGTGTTCCCGTAGCGCTCATAGTCGTGAATGATCTTTTCGCGGGGAACGCGGGAAGCTCGGGCTGCTTCTTCAAACAACGGCTTGCTGGGTTGATGGATGAAGGCCACGTCCAGATCATCCTGCGTCCAGCCCGCCTCGCGGAGAGCGCCGTCAATGCACAAACCGAGATGATTTCGCAGGACTTCAAACATGATCTCCCGCCGCCCCATGAAAAAGCTGCCCTTGTACTCAAGAGGAATGCGCGGGGGGTGGATGGAAGTGGCATGGGGCATGTTGATGACATCGTAGTATTGCCCCTGCGTCCAGAGCCCACCCGCGAGGATGTGGCCTCGGTCACAGGCTTCGACAAGTACTCCACCGGCTCCATCACCGAAGATGGCGCGATGCATCGGATTGCGGAAGGGATTGCCTCTCGACACAATCGTTCCCGCTAGCACCAGGACTCGTCGGTCGCCCGTGGCCAGACAGCGCAGAGCGTAATCCATGCCCGCGACCCAGCCCACGCAAGACATTCCGATGTCCACAGCCGGACAATGGGCTTGTAGTTTATACTGCACCACGCTGGCCGTAGAGGGTTCGTGGAAATCTCCCGGGGTGGCGCTGACAATGATGCGGTCAATGTCTTCAGGGGATAACCGGGCCGTCTCGAGAATTCGGCGGGCTGCTTTTACGATAATGTCCGAACAGGCTTCCTCTTCAGCGGCTGCTCGGCGTTCCACGGCTCCCAGCAGGCGACGGATTTGTCCGTCTGATTCCTCCAACCCCAGAATCTCGGAGTTGGTTATCACACGCTCGGGCAAATAGGACCCTGTCGCAGCAATTCTCGCGGGAATATTGGCGTACCGATAGATCATCCTTCCTTCTCCTCAACAAAGAGTATCGTGTCTCACCGGTGAGACGAGAAAAACCAGGACCGTAGTTGGCCATGAGCTGCGGATGGTCAGAGAGACTGACTCTGGGGGCGAACCTGAAGCGTCTGCCCTGAGTTGTTCCGGCACACTCCATTGCCTGCCTTTACGGTTCAATGATGCAGTGGAGTCGCAGAGCCAAGCACTCGCTCACGAAATTGCTCCTGCAAGGGCCATAGAGTATACGCAAGTCCAAAACTTGTCAAGAAAAAAGTTGCTGATTGCATCACTCGAAGATTGTGATACACTTGGGGGCATGAATCGAGGACGACGAAAGCGAGCCGGAGTCCTGCTGGGGCTTTTGATCGGCGGGACGGCGATTGCTCTCGTCCCACCCCCGGCACCCACCGTGGCCCAGCCGGCCCCGCGAACCGTCCGCCCTTCGGACGCGGACATTGATGCGATCTGGGACCTTGCGGCAATCAAGGACGCAACAACACTGAATACCGAAGTGGTGGCTCCTCCCTCCCATGTTACCGTCAACGGTGTCCGTCTGAAGGTCTTCCAGGTCATGTTCGATTCGTATCCTGATCCGGAAGCTCCGGTGCGCGTCCATGGCTTCGTTGCCCTTCCGGTCAACGCCGAGCCGCGTTCGCTCCCGGCGGTAGTATTTGGTCATGGCGCAGGAGGCCAGGCGGATGAACAATTGACGCGGACACTGGCTGCGCTTCTGTCGGCCGCTGTTATTTCCTTTAGCGGTCCAGGTCAAGGGCGCTCGACGGGTCGCCCCTCGACGGCGGAGAACTGGCTCCGCACCAATCCCATTCAGCAGAGCTGGCTCTACCAGTATGCCTACTCGGCCATGCGGGCGGTGACCTACTTAACCACGCTCACGGAGGTAGATCCGAATCGAATAGCGATGACGGGCGTGTCGGCCGGCGGACTAATGACCTGGATCGCCAATGGTGTGGATGATCGTCTGGTCGCTGCCTGCCCGATCATGGCGACGGGAGATTGGCCACGCGCGCTCGCTTCGGGATCCTGGTTCATTCACTTCCCTCTGGGAGAAGCTCGCGTCGCACCTGATAGCCCTCAGGCGCTGGCCTTCGCCCGTTACCTCGATCCCCTGCAATATGCCCACCGCCAGAATGCTCCCGTCATGCTCATCAACGGCGCACAGGATGAATTCTTCCCCATTGATACCACACGATCAACCTTCGAGGCTGTCGAAGCTCCTGACAAGCGGCTGGAGGTCATCTTCGATTGGGATCACGGCTACTTTGCCACGACGTCCATCTTGCTCGGTACTTATAACAACACCCATCGCGCCCTTGAACGCATGTTCGGAGATCTGGCAGCATGGTTCGCTGCCCACTGGGGAACTGGGAAACCCTTGCCGCCCCTGCCGGAAGTTCAAATGAACCAGACGCAATTCGGAACAACCTTCGTCATCCCTGCAGAGACAGCTCCCGGAGCATCCAGGGCGCTCTTGATATATTCGACCGATCGGGCCTACACCTTCCGCCGAATCCCCATGAGCCGTCAGCGCGACGGCTCCTTTGTGGTCACCCTCGTCGGCATGCTCGACTGGAGCACAGTTGTCTACTTCGTCGAAGTCCAGTACCCAAACTCCGTCTTTCTCACGTCCGTGCCGGTTATTCCCACGGGGTTCGTTCCTCGCCTCCGCCCTTATCCTCAGTAAGACCGTGCTCGGACGACTCCGGTTTATCCGAGATCCTCATGGCTCGGCATGTCCCAAGCAAGCCGCCCGCGCTTCATCGGGGACTCTCAGCCCACGTAAAATCCCATGAGGCGAAAGTCCGTGATGGCTCATTCCTCCCTTGAAGCTCTGGCGCAGGAGATTATTCGGTGTGCGCGCTGCCCACGGTTAGTGTCATGGCGTAAGGAAGCAGCCCTTCGGAAGCCTCGAAGATACGGCGACTGGGAGTATTGGGCAAAGCCTGTTCCCGGCTTCGGCGATCCGCAGGCCCGTCTGCTCATCGTCGGGCTGGCACCGGCTGCCCACGGAGCCAATCGCACCGGGAGAATGTTTACCGGAGACCGTAGCGGCGACTGGCTCTATGGCGCATTGTACGAATTCGGCTTCGCCAGTCAGCCAACTTCTCGCCACCGAGATGATGGATTGCGCCTTCGTGACTGCTACATCACCGCCGTCCTGCGGTGCGCTCCACCCGGTAACAAACCTCTCCCATCGGAACTTCTTCAATGTCGTCCATTTCTCCTCGGCGAGCTTGAGCTTCTCCACCGGCTTCGGGTTGTGATTGCTCTTGGAGGCATCGCTTATGAGGGCGTGATCAAAGCCTTCCGCGAACGACAACAGCTCATCGTTTCGTCGCGTCCTGAAACCAAAGAGGATGTTCTCTCGATTTCTTCAACTCCCGCTCCAGGATTGAGCGGACCCTCCGTGCCGTCCACGCCCGTCCCCGGAAAAAAGACCAATCGCCCTGCCGACATGAGGCTTCCCCGTTTTGCACACGGAGTTGAAATTGCCCTCACCCCCCGCATCACGCTGCTCACCTCCTATCATCCCAGCCAGCAAAACACCTTCACGGGGAAGCTAACCCGGCCAATGTTCCATGCCGTTTTTCGCCGGGCGCGCGAACTGCTCGACAGCGAATAATCTTGTACGTGGACCACGGCGCTTCTGTCGCCGGAGGTGCGGAGGCTGACCACGCCGTTCTCAAACCGACAAAGACCGCAGGATCTCTTGCAGTTTTTCGGCAAACCGCGCACGGGAAAAATGGCGGCTGCGCTCATAGGCCGCGCGGCTGAGAGCAGCAGATGTTTCATTCCGAGTGAGATGATGGGCTTGCTGGACTAACTCATCAACCGTCTCCCAAACATACCCACTCAGGCCGTGCTGCACGATCTCGCGAAGTCCCCCGCGATTCACGACGAGCGGAATCACACCATAAGCCATCGCTTCGGCCACTGCCATTCCGAAATGCTCCACCCGGTCGGGATGTTTCGATTCATCCACTCCGAAGCCGCTTGCGTGCCAGAGCATTTTCGCGGCCCGGTATAAACGAATGAGTTCAGCTCGTGGCGCGTTGATGTGAAACACGACGGGAAGATCCCGAGCACTCTCCCTCAATTCGGCGATCATACGTGTCGTTTCCGGGTCACTCCCGGCCCCCCCGACAAGATGAAGTTCCCAATGACCCGGCGCGCGCTCACAAAACCGTCGAAATGCATGAATCAGAACGGCGTGTCGTTTCTCGTGACCGCCGACGAAGAATCGTCCAACGCTCAGAATGAGATTGCTTTTCTCCTCCCATCGAGGGCCTGTCGCGGGAACATCAATCGGCGGGTGGAGAACAGCAGAGGGAATACCGGGGGACCAGTTTGCGTCCACGACCTGAGCCGTGAAATGCGAGTTATAGAGGATGAAATCGAACGAGCGAAGTGCCCGCCGAAAAATCACCTGACGCGCCAGTGCCCGCCGGGCTTCCCCGTACCGCCGTTCGGAAATCGCCAGCAGGAACTCACCGGGGGCCCATCGCCGATGTGGGATTTGAATGTGGAGAATGTTTCGTCGAGCCGAAAGAGCGAACGGCTGATCGGATTCGAGCATGAAGGCGAGGTCATAGCGCGACGTCACCTGCCGAATTTCCCGTCGCAGACGTTGGACACGGGCGCGATTCCTCAACCACTGGAACGGAGTTCCGGGTTCCACAACGGCATTCCCCTGAATCTCGACGCGCCCCGCGCTCGACAAGCCAACGCCCAGGCGATCTCCCAGCAGGGAAAAATCAAAGGGGCGAGCGATGATGAGATCCACCTGATGATCCGCGCTGAGAATCTCCGCGATCGTGGCAAAGTACTTCTCCCCTCCCCCCATGACGTGCCAGCCGGGATTGTAAAGAGCGATCTTCATTCCGACGATGACGGGATAACCCGCGACGCTGTGAGCCCCTGGGACGCATCACCGGCGCGTGAGATTAAAAAGCAGCGGCTTGGGACTCCGCCCGAGGCTCGGTAACGCTTCGCACGGCGTCCAGCACTCGCACCGCCGGGCGGCGATCTGCTGACGAATCGCCTGCGCCTCGGAACTCAGCCAGATATCTTCAAATCGGCGTTCCCGTACGTTGCCCAGTTTCTTATTGAGCGTGATGCACGGATAGACGTTCCCGTAAGGATCGAGATAGAACGAGTGCGTTCCTGAATAACAGGTGAAAATCCGTCGGGGATGCGACTGGTAATCCACCATACGATGGAAATAGTAGGCGCGCACATCGGTCACCCTCTGACGGAGCGACATCCGAGCCATCATGTCGGCCGTGATCTGTTTGAGAGCGTGCTCGATCATCTGCAAATCCTCGCGCCTCCACCCCGTTGGAGAGTGTGTCATGGCATAGTAGGTCTCGCTGCTGTGCACAAACTGGGCGCTGAATTCGATCCCCTTCTCCCGGGCGAAGCGATAAACACCGAGCAGGTCCCGCCAGTTATCGCGCGTGATGGTGAAGCTCACTCCCACCCGAAGCCCGTCCAGAGACAGTGCATCCTCGATCACGCGCATCGCTTTGTCGAAGACCCGGATGCCTCGCTGATGGTCGTGGGTCGCACCGATGCCATCGAGAGAGACTGACAGAAAGATACGTCCCTTTTCCGGACGATAGTCACGCATGATCCGCCGCAGCGTCTGAGCGTTCAATTCAGGATTGATCGAACCCGTCGGGATCGTGATCGTTGCCCGGGGAAACTGACCCAGGAAAAACCCGACGATCTCCGCGAAATCCCGACGAAGGAATACCTCTCCGCCCGTGAGCGAGACTGACCGAAGCCGACCGAACAGGGGAGAAGTGAAAACCCTTTCGATTTCCGCCAGGCTCAGTTCTGTTCGAGCTGCCGCTCCCCTGCCGCGATAAATCTCCCAGATGTCGCACATGCGGCAGCGTGAATTACAGAGGAAGGTGACGGCGAAATTGACATAATGGATGTCATAAGGGGTGGGCGCGAGAATCCTCTCCCGCAGGCGCTGACTTACTCGCTCAAGCTGCGTCTTCCAGGTCGTCACGCTCATCTCCCGGCGAGGACCTTCCCCAGCACCTGAGCCGTTAGCACAGGGTCATTTTACCACAGGCGACGCCGAAAGCTTCTCCCAGACCTGAACCCGGTCACGGCGTAATCGAAGGTAGTTCGTGAAGGGGACCTCGATGACGACACGGGCGGGTCCGTCTGGCTTCCCGCCAAAATAGACGAAGTCCGGACGGGCCGCATAGACCCAGTAGCTCGGCTGGCCGACTCGTTCAATCGTTCGGTATCCCTGCTGATACAGCATCCAGGCATTGAACGTGTAGGTGAGATTGATCTGCTCAAGCGGTACGCCACGACGCAAAAGTTCCTCTCCCGCTCGAAACAGCGCCGCGTACCCGCTGATCATCGTCTTAGTCGAAGCCACGGAAACAAGGGCGAGCACGAAGATTCCTCCAGCCGCCACCCACGGAGAGATTTTTTTGACCATTAGCGAGCGATAACTCGCCACCAGAGCGAATGGGAACACAATGAAGATGTAGCGATCAAATCGGCAAGAGATCAGAACGAACGTCCCCGCAAGGAGAAGCATCGTTGCGAGGCTCAGAGTGGCTTCCGGAGATGGCGTCGCTCCCTGTCGGTCACCGGTCTGGCCCAGGCGACCTCGAAGGGACCCGGCGAGGAGGCTGAGAATCACTCCCACGATGCCCATGCTGTAAAGAATCTGTTTCGCTCCCCCGGAGAATTCCCCTACGCGACTTCGCCAGTACTCGAGGCTCTGATTTGTCGGAATCTCAGACGAGTATCGCACATAGTAGGCGACCAGGGCACGATCCACAAGCTGCTCGATCGTTCGATCAAGGATGCCCGATGCCAGGATAAGGCTAACGACGACGATGCAGGCCGTCGCCGGAAATATCAGTCTGACTCGCCGCCGAAGCGTATCGCCCAGCCAGGGCCAGGATTCTCTTCCGATCAGTTCGACCAGAACTGCCGCACTCACAACGGAGCCCATCGTGAGACCGAGCGAGAGTGTCCTTCCTCCTTGAGGGAAAATTGGCGAATCGGTGAGATAGGGCATGAGCCGATGCGACGCGACATAGAGGATGACAGCCGTCACGCCGAGGAGGACCGCAACGCCACGCCGCACAGTGAAATACCCACCAGCCGTTTCACCTTGCCTCCCCCCGGTGTTCCGGTATTTGACCCACGCGCGATACCGGTCAAGGCCCTCCCGGCTGAGCACAGCGAGCGAAAGCGGGAGGAAGAAAAGTCCACTATAGAAAACGGCCACGATGGGCACACGGTAGACATCCCGGGCGATGCGATAGGTTTTCAGCATCTCCAGTTGAGCGAAGCGAAACTGCGTGGGGATCCCGTGGTGCACCGTCAACCAGTAGTAGAAGGCGGCGAGGGTCGCTACAGGAGCCATCAGCAGAAGTGCTGCGATCCTTCCCGACCGCACCTTCCACACCCGAGCCAGGAGAAGGAGGGCAACCGCCAGCGGCAATATAATGGCGTACTGACGAACCAGTACGGCGCAGCTCGAGAACAGGCAGCCTAGCGCAAAGAAAAAGATCTCACGCGGGCGGTTGGTCTGGCTCAGCACGAACGAGGCGAGCGCGAGGATCATCAACCCGTAAAAAGGAACGTCCGTGTAGAATGTAAAGCTCAGCGTGAAATAGATGGGGTTGAACCACAGCGTCAGCGTCACAAGAAGAGGAAGCCAGCGCGATACCCGGTCCTGGGGAGCATTCATCTCGGTGAGCTGCTCGCACAGCTTGTAGAACCCGATGAGCCCTCCGAGACTGAGCGCGAGCGTTGAGAGGTGCAATGCGCCGAAAGAGAATCCAAAGGGAAGACAAAAGAGGTATCCCCAAACGACCTGGAAAATAATGCTGGCAGCCGATTCGTCGGCGAGTCGAAGATGACCCGTCTCGTACAGGTGTTTGACGGAAAGCGCATAGGTCCAGTCATCGCCGACGGGATAGTTGTAGAGTGGATTCACCAGAAGAATCGAACCAACAACGATGGCGACCAGAAGAGCAATTCTCAAAAGGCAGGCTTCCCTTCGGAGGTGGAATCGGGCCGACGCGATCGAAATCGCGCCACGAGGAAGTTCCACACGCGCTCCTGGTTGAGCTGGGCGTGGGTGTGCTGGCAGGCGGCGCATAATGGCAAGCGCGAGAAGTCCAGAGCGCGATGCCGCTCTCTGACAACCGCCAACGGCTCACCCCGCCAAATCTCTTCCAGCGTTTGCTCGCCAAAGCGACCGACAACCATCTGACCGTCCACATCAAAACAACACGGAACAACCGTCCCGTCCCACAAAACGGTGAGGGCGTCCCACAGGAACGCCGTGCAGGGGACGCGAAAGTCTATACCACGTGTGGGGAATCCGCGGTCTTTGGTTTTCCCCGCCCAGGTATTGAAGCTTTTGACGTGAATGTAATCGCCCGGTTCAAGGAAGGGGTGCCACTGACGCTTGAAGGCTTCGATTTCTTCCCGCGTTTCTTGCATGGCGATGATCTGGAAGACGGCGCGCGGGCCGCGCCCGTTGGCCGTGCGCCGCGCCTCAAGGAACGCCCGCACATTGTCCATCACCTGGTGAAACCGCGCCCCCCGTCGAATTGCTTCATAGGTCTCCGGCCTCACGCCGTCGAGGCTGAAAACGACCGTGTCCAGAGCAGAGTGAGCCAATCGAACGACCTTCTCACCCCGCAGGAGCGTGGCGTTAGTGCTGATGACGACACTCCGAATGGCCGAGAACTGTTTGATGTAAGCGATCCGATCAAACAACCACTTATCCACGAGCGGCTCCCCCCAGGCATGAAGCCACACGATGTCGGCACCATGGCTGCCGATCTCATCGGCGAGCCGGCGGAACATCTCCATGGTCATCGTGCCCTCGGCGCGGGCTTTCGATTGCGTGGGACACATGATGCAGTCGAGATTGCAGATGCTGGTCGTCTCGATGTTAATGCGCCGAGGAAACGGCAACAACTCGGCCAGTTCGCGCCGGTGCCACCAGAGGAAGAATCGCGAGAGAGCACGTCCCGGAAAATTCACACCGTTCCCCCTCGTTGTCTCAGATAGGGCCGAGGGCCTGCGATCACCGTCGTACGGCTACCGTTGCCCTGCTCGATCGGTCCTCGTATTTCAGCTCCAGCACGGTAACAAACGTCCCGCAGCCTGTCAAGCTCGCCTTCTCCCACGATGGACCGAGATTCCTCCCACCAGAAGCTCATCAACGACACCATCGCCACGAAAGGTCGCCGAGGGCCCATCGTCCGGAACGTTCCTCGATTTGGGGTGAGCGTCATCGGCGGCATCAGGATGAACCAAGAGGGATAATTTGAAGAGGGGTGTAAATGGCGCCACTCGGCCGGAGGTCGCTTCGCATGAGCGTGATTCGGTCGGCCCGGAACGGCCCGGTCGAAAAATGAAGGGCGAGGAACTTTCGCGCCAGCTCGCGTGCGCCCGTCGCCGCCCGAATACGGCCAATGGTGAGATGCGCCTGGAAAGGGCGGCCCTCTCGCGCGAAGCCCAGTCCCGCCATCGCTTCCTCGATTGCTCCGGCCAGACGCGGGAGATGTCCCCCCTCCTCAGTAACCCCAATCCAGAGAACCCGGGGAGCGCGCTCGCTGGGGAAAACGCCACAACCTCGGGCGACAAGTTCAAAGGGACCGAACCGACCGGCCACATCCGTAAGGACACGGCGGACGTCGGCGAGCCGCGACTCCTCCACATCGCCAAGAAACTTAAGGGTGAGATGGATATTCTCCGCTTTTGTCCAGCTCACAGAGACCGGCTCGTTCGTGAATTGCGCCTGAAACCGACCGATTTCCGTCTTCACTTCGTCAGGTAGCTCTATGCAGATGAAGGAGCGAATTTTTGCCATGATCCCCTCCCCTCGAGCAGTTTGACACACACGACTCAACTTGCTCGCGCATGCCAGATCATGCTTCCCTGCGTGTCATCCCTGGAGAGTCCCCCCGGCTCATCCGGCGTCAGTTTCGAGAAGCGACAGGTAAAATTCCTTCATCCGCTCAATGAGCCGCTTGACGCCATAATGGCCCAGAGCGAATTGTTGGGCTTGGTGGGCGATGCGTTGGGCTTCTTCCTCATGCGTGAGGACATGAACGATTGCATCGGCAAGATCTCGCGGATTGTTTCCCTCGACGAGCCATCCCGTTTCCCCAGGCCGTACGACATCGCCATTGCCCCCAACGCGTGTCGCTATGACCGGTCGTGCTGACGCCATCGCTTCGATGAGTGCGACAGGTGTCCCTTCGTTCAATGAATGATTGACGACGACATCGGCATCGGCATAAATCCGCTCCAGATCATCGCGCCAGCCGAGGAAATACGTTCGCTGCCCGAGCGATAGCGAGGCCGCCGCACGTTCCAGTTCCCGACGAAGCTCGCCATCCCCCACAACGACCAGGACCGCATCCGACATCTGCTCGACGACATACTTCATGGCCTGAAACAACAGCCGATGATTCTTGACAGCGACCAGACGACCGACCGAGCAAATCACCCGCGCGTTCGGCCCAAGCCCCAATTCGCGCCGAAGGTCCCCACGGAACCGGGAGGCCGTCACAAAGCGATCGAGTTCCAGGCCCAGGGGAATGACCACGATTCGATTCTCATCGGCGATACCATAGGCGATCAGGTCGCGCTTCACCGATTCGCTCACAGCAACAATTCGGGTTGTCCGGCGAGCGAGCTGCGCTTCGATGAAGCGAAAGAATCGCGCCGCGAGAGGATGAAAGTAAGAGTGGAACGTATGTCCGTGAAAAGTATGGACGACGATGGGAACGCGGGCAGCGCGAGCCGCCACACGGCCAAGTGCGCCGGCTTTGGACGCATGAGTGTGAACGATGTGGGGCTTCAGACGATCTATCGTCCGATAGAGTTTCCAGAGTGCCACGAGATCGTTCAGCGGATGAATTTCACGTCGGAGTTCCGGGATGATCAGCGGCTGGACTCCATGAGTCACCGCATCGGCATACATATTGCCCTCGGTGGCGCCTTCTCGCCCGACGATCAGGGTTGTCTGGAATGTATCGTCATTGAGCCCGGCCGTCAGCAGAATGACATGCCGGGACGGGCCGCCGATGTTCAGGCGAGAGAAGATGCGCACGATGCGAATCGGCGATGATGGATGAGATCTTGTCGTCCGCTCGTTTCCCTTCACAGTTCCGGGAAGATGCGTTCAGGGTTCGGACAAAGGAAAGGCATCGGGCACGACATCCGCCAATTTCTGGCGCAGGCAAGCTCGCACCTCATCGGCCGAGGCGCACTCGCGGGCCGAACTGACAGCGTCGGTCACTTCAGCGATGCTGACCGAACGAAAGACCTCCTTGATCACCGGGATGGCTCTCGGTCTCATGCTGAAGATGCGCACGCCGAGACCGAGGAGAACGAGCGCTTGAAGCGGATCGGCGGCCATTTCCCCGCAGACCTCGACGGGAATGCCTGTGCCCTCGGCGGCGCGGATGGTATGGTGGAGAGCACGAAGGATGGCCGGATGCAACGGATCGTACAGATGGGCGACGCGATCGTTATCCCGATCCACCGCCAGCAGGTACTGTGTCAGATCGTTCGTTCCCAGACTGAAAAAGTCGCATTCCCTGGCCAGGTGGTCGGCGAGCAAGACGGCTGCCGGAACTTCGATCATCGCGCCGAGGGCAACTGTATCGGCCACCCTCTGACCCTCATTCCGCAGTTCCCGAATAATATCGGTCAGAATCCGACGCGCCTGGCGGAATTCCTCCACGCCCGTGATCAGGGGAAGGACGATGCGAAGCGTGCCATAAGCACTAGCTCGAACGATGGCCCGCAGTTGAGTCCGAAACAGGTCCGGCACCGCAAGCGAGAAACGGATCCCCCGCAGTCCCAGGGCGGGGTTCCGCTCAAGACCGACGTCGCCGATTCGTGAGACGGGGGTAGCACTGCCCGTCCCGAGCGGCAGCCGAGTCTCGTCCCAGTCCACCGTGCGGATGACGGCACCCGAGGGACCCGCTGCTTCCGCCACCCGCTTGTAAATCTCAAACTGAGTCTCCTCCGACGGTACGTCCGGCGCGGCTTGCAGATAGAGGAATTCCGACCGAAAAAGACCAATCCCGCTGGCGCCATATCGCGCCACGTCGTCCAGTTCCGACGGAAGCTCAATATTCGCCCGCAACGTGACTCTGACGCCGTCGAGCGTCTCCGCCGGAAGCGCCAGCCGCTCGCCCAACCATGACCACCGTCGCTCGCGCTCTTTCTGCTCAGCTTCTGAGCGAGCAATCTCCTCCGGTGTCGGCGAAACGATGACCGATCCGGTTGTCCCGTCAACGATGACCGGCACATCATTCTCGATCCTGTGGATGGCTTCGTGTAATCCCACGACCGCGGGGATCCCCAGACTGCGGGCGATGATCGCCGTATGTGAGGTCGAGCCGCCGATCCCGGTGATGAAACCCACGACGGAACGGAGATCGAGTTCCACCAGGGCGCTCGGTAACAACTCCTCGGTTACGAGCACGGTCGCTGGAGGGAGGTTGTGATAGCGCGACCTCTGCGTTCCCAGCAAGACGCTGATCAGGCGACGACCGACATCCTCGATGTCGCTCACCCGCGCCCGCAAATAGTCATCGGAAATCTCCGAATAGATGTCCACCAAGCGATCCGTCACCACTTTCACGGCCCATTCGGCATTGACCCGAGAGGCGCGGATCAGAGCTTCGATCTCACCGATAACGGCTTGATCCTCCAGCATGAGGAGATGCGCATCGAGAATGTAGGCGTGCTCTTTCCCCAATGCCCGTTCCGCTCGCCTCTTGATGGTCTGCAACTGGCGTCGCGCGACCCGCAGCGCACGGTGAAGTCGCTTGATTTCTCGGTCCACCTCGCCCTCGGTCAGATCCACGCGAAACACATGACGGCCTCGCCAGTGAAAATGGACGGCGGTGCCTCGAGCAATCCCCGGGGAAACCCCAAGTCCTTTAAGAGTCAACGAACCTCCTGACTGAGGTGTACTCGTCATCGGTCAACCTTCCCTCGTGACTGGCTTCATGAAGAAATGCCCAACGGTGATCGCCGCACGGCGACAGCGCCAGAGTTGAGTCACTGATAAGCTCTCCCACATCATGATGACGTGACCACGCTGGTCGCTTTCACTGCCAGCGGATATGGCAGGACGACGCGCTCCGGCACGAGTGACGCTCATTCTTCTCCGAGACGCGATTGAATAAAACAACGGATGGCCTCCACAGCATCATCTTCGTCCACGCCGGAAGCAGTTACCATCAGTTCCGTTCCCTCGGTCGCTGCCAGGAGCAGGACACCGAAGATGCTCTTGGCATCAACCTGATGTCCCGTGTCCAGGCGTGCCAGGGTGATTTTGCTCTGATAGCGACTGGCCAGACCGACGAGCCGGGCTGCAGCCCGCGCATGAAGCCCTAAACGATTAGCGACGGTGACGGTGGCCTGTCGCATGGACGTCATTTCTTTTTGGGCGTGAGGATTTCGCTGGCGATGTAGATGTTTTTTTGTCCCTGCTCCTTCACCTTCCGGGCGACCGTCGCCAGATCATCCTCGGGAGATTGGTTCGCCAGCTTGATGATCATGGGGAGATTGACGCCGGTCACGACCTCCACGGGCTCCACCCCGAGGAACGTCGCCGCGATATTGGTCGGCGTTCCCCCGAACATGTCGGTGAGAAGGAGCACACCACGCCCCTGGTTCACCCGATCTATGGCTTGCTTGATGGTTCGCCGCGCCTGCTCCACATCATCATGCCAGCCGAGAGAGACGGCCGTGATGTGATCGAGCGAGCCGACGATCATTTCCGCTGCCTTCACCAATTCAGCGGCCACCAGTCCGTGACTGATGATGACGCCTCCGATCAGAGCCATAGCGTTCTCCTTGTGTGCCCCTTATTGTCAATGAGAGCCCACACTCTCAGGGTAGGGGCTCCGGCGTTCATGGCGCAAGGGATCGTTAGAGTTTGTCCACATCCCGATGGAGGACCCTCACCTTGTAGTCCTGTCGGCTGAGAGATCGGCCGATCTCTTCGACGACCATCACCGACCGATGGCGGCCCCCTGTGCACCCGATCCCGATCGTCACATAGGCGCGTCCGTCTCGCTGGTACCGAGGAAGCAGGAAGGCCAGCAACCGCTCGATGTGAGTGATGGTCTCCTTCGTCTCATCGGAGGCGTTCAAGTATTCGACCACCGGGCCATCCCGTCCGGTGAGGGCACGAAGTTCCGGGACGAAATGAGGATTCGGAAGGAATCGAACATCGAACAAGAGGTCAATTCCAGCGGGAACGCCATGCTTGAAGCCAAAGCTGATGAGCGTCACGATCATCTCCAGGGGATGGCCGATCTCGCTGAACTGGTCGAGCAGCGTGCGCCGCAAACTATGAACGGTGTGAGAGGATGTATCCACGATGAGATCGGCGAGAGCGCGAATCTCCGCCAGCGCTTCGCGTTCGCGGGAAATCGCCCGTTCGAGCGATGCATCATTTCCGGCCAGCGGATGCGGTCGCCGCGTCTCGGAGAACCGTCGCATGAGCACGTCCGTCCCGGCCTCGAAGAAGACGATCTTCAAGCTCGTCCCTTTCTCTTTCAACTCCCGATAAATCCGGGGAAATTCCGGAAGAAATTCCCGTTCCCGAATATCAACGACGATGACCGCCCGCTGAAGTGTTTCCGCCGAGCGATGACAGAGTTCGACAAAGGTCGGGATGAGCTGAATGGGCAGATTATCCACACAAAAATAGCCCAGGTCCTCGAAGGCTTTCACGGCGGAGGTCTTTCCCGAGCCGCTCAGCCCGGTGATAATGATGATCTGGGGCGACAGTGCGGTCATCGTTGACTGGTCAATGGAGCAGCCGATTCCGCTGATGGCGCGCTCCGAGGATGCCCTTCCACGGGGCCCGGCGGGCGTGCTTGCCGAACGAGTTCGTCATGCCGTCGTATCAACTCTCGTTGGGCATCCACTCCCTGAGTTTTGAGCAAATGCATTCGCACAGCCACTTCCACCAGCGTCGTCAGGTTGCGCCCGGCCGAGACCGGTATGCGCAGCAGAGGCACCCGAACGCCCAGCCACTCCACCGATTCATCCGTCATGCCCAGGCGGTCATATTCTTTGGTGTGATCCCACCGTTCAAACTCGATGGCCAGGTCCACCGGTGCTTCCTCGGCAATGGCCGCGATGCCGAAAATGTCCCTGAGGTTGAGAATTCCCAATCCCCGGATCTCGATATGCTGACGCACTCGTTCGGGAGCAAATCCGATGAGGCGATCGGAGGCCACGGCCCGGACTTCGATGATGTCGTCGGCCACCAGGCGATGCCCGCGCAAAACAAGGTCCAGGGCGCACTCGCTCTTTCCCAATCCCGATTCTCCCAGCAAAATGACACCGACGCCGAAGAGTTCGACCATCACGCCGTGAACCCACTGGCGAGGAGCGAGCTGCCGCTGCAGGAACTCCGTGAGCTTGAGGATGGCTTGAGAGCTGACCAGCGTCGAAACCAGAACAGGGATCCCCTCCCGCTCGGCAATGTCGAGAAACTCCGCCGGGGGGATCAACCCCTTCGTCACCAGGACGCAACTGATGTCCTTAAGCGGAAGGTTCTCGATAGCCTGACGTCGGCGGGCCGGGTCAAGTTGTTGAAGAAATTGAATCTCGCTCTGCCCGATGATCTGCACGCGCCCCGGATGCACGTAATGGACAAATCCCGCCAGGGCCAATCCCAGCTTCTGAATACGGGGGATCGTGATTTTCCTTTCCAGTCCCGCCTCTCCCGCGATCAACCGGAGGCCCAGTTCACGCGGCACACGGGCCATCAATTCCGAGACGGTCATTTCTGGGCTGACGGGAGAGGTCATCAGGGTTCGATCAGGCCAAAGTGGCCATCCTGCCGTTTATAGATCACCGCCACGCGCCCTTTCTCGGCATCACGAAAGACGAGGAAGTCATCTGTGCTCATCATCAAGAGCTGGGCGGCTTCCTCCGGCGTCAGAGGCTTGACTTCGTAGCGCGACGTCTTGATGATCCGGGGCTCACTCGCAATCGGCTCCACGGTAATCGTCTTGGCCGTCTTTTTGTTGAGTCGCCGGCGGGTGGCGAACTTCTCCTTTTGCTTGAGCGTTTGACGTTCCAGCCGAGCCAGCGCCTGACGGACGGAACGGGTGAGATCCGTCGTTTCCGCCGTCCCCGTGAATTGATGATCACGCCAGGTCAAAATGATCTCCGTCTTGTACCGATGCTTTTCCGCCGACAGGATCACATGAGCGGATGCGGAATCGTCAAGAACGCGCATGAGCTTGCGTAACGCCGTGGTCACTCGATTCTCGATACGAGGCGTAACGTCAATATTGCGTGCGGTGACTTCGACTGTCATGCTCCCCTCCCTACAGCGGCGTGACGATCACGCGAACTCGGGATACCCAGTTGCTTCCGGTATTTGGTGACCGTTCGCCGGCTGAGATGAATGCCGTCCCGAGCCAGGATTTGAACGAGATCATCGTCGGTCAAAGGTGCTGCCGGATCCTCGTTCTCGATCATCTTTTGAATGCGAAGTTTGATCACGCGCGTGGAGACCTCCTCACCATTTCGGGTCATCACGCCTTCGGTGAAGAATCGGCGCAGCTCGATGATCCCCTGAGGGGTTTCGATGTATTTGTTGTTGACCACACGACTGATGGTTGAGAGCGACAGTTTCAGCTCTTCCGCGATGTCTTTGAGCAGCATGGGACGAAGGTACTCGACGCCATGATCGAGGAAATCCCGCTGACGGCGAATGATGGCCTCGCAGACGCGATAAATGGCTCGGTGGCGATGTTCCAGGCTTTTGAGCAGCTCGACGGCGGCCCGTAGGCGTTCGCGCACAAACTCGCGGGTTTCTTTGGACACATTATCCGCTTTAAGCATGCGTCGGTAAAGCGGATTGATGCGCAGATGCGGCAGCCCGTCGTCGTCCAGCTCGATGCGATACTCGCCTCCCACTTTGGTGATCCTGACCTCCGGCACGATATACTGCGGCCGGGGATCACCAAGGTGCCGTCCGGGTCGAGGATCAAGCTGACGAATGATTTCCACCTCG